>CAWUOD010000601.1:0-2569 GCA_963923115.1 uncultured Singulisphaera sp. | reverse complement strand
AATCCCCCACCTCCTGCTGGTCTGGCTCCTCCACCACCAAAACCGCCGCCACCACCACCTGGACGGGCGCCTCCTCCAAAACCATGGGCAAATGCCATTCCAGCGCCAACCCCCATGGTCAAACCCACCACACATGCGACCGCGATTGCCGTTCTGCTTTTGGAAAACATGTTTTTTACTCCTGTATTGGGATTGAATTTACTTGGTTTTTGTCAATTTCAGGGGCACGGTGTCGGCAAGTGGCACACCTCCCACCACTCGCTCAATGGCCTGCCATGTCATGTTTTCATTATTCTTGCCTGGTGTGAAAACCTGCACCGAATTGGATTCCAGGCCAGCGGGATCCACGCCTCCAACTTCAAGGTCCCACCGTTGGCCATCATGGATCCAGCGCCCGGTTGCAACCGCGCCGCTCGACTCGAACACCCACGACAACAGTCCCGCGCCGCTGGGATCGATCCCGACAATTTGCACTCCCTCAAGAACTACTGCGCCTTTGGATTTGCGGACGAAGTTCATCTTCACAAAGGAGCCACCCAAGGTCGGTTCTACAACAATTTCCGCTTCATCATCGCCTGTTTTGCCTTTCCAGGTCCCCTTCATCCAATCCAGTTCCTCAAGCTGGGGACCGGTTTGCAGATTCTCATTGGATTGGGCGATTCGCCACTCGCCATCCTCCCGAACCCGCAAGGTGCGAAAGCGCGACCGGGCAAGTTTCCCATCCGCCGTTTCCAGTTTGATTGTTCCCTCAACCCAGGCGGCATCCCGGGAAATACGCCTGATCCGCTCCACTTTGACCTGAAGCTTGGCTTTGGGATGGTCAGCAAGCCAATTTTTGTAGGTCTCCTCGATGGCCGCTTTGCCCTCAAGGCTCAGACCAAGGTTGTTGGTGTACTCGCCATGGTCCGCCCATTGGGCAAGGATGGCCTTCAGATCACCTTTCGTTACCGCTTCGGAATAGGCATCAGCTGCCGCACGAAGGCCCTTCTCATCCAAATCCTTTTCTTTTGACGCGGGATTTTGTCCCATCCCCGAGCCAACAAAAACAGCCAAAGCCGCCGGAATCACGAACAACTTGCGTATAGTCATGGAAAGTCATCTCCAGATCGGGTCAATCAAGCAATTTTATCCAACCGATGCCCCAATTGTTCGCCGATTTTCCAAAACAATTGCGAAAACCCGAAAAAAGCCTGCCCCAAAAGCCTGCCGCGTGATCCGCGCCTGGTGCCTGGAGACGCCATTTGACATTGCACTATGCCTTTAAAAAAAGAGGGGCGGCGAACCAGGAAAGGACTTGGATTTTCCCGGAAACAAAAAAAGGCCGGCCCCCGGACGGGGGGGCCAGCCAGCGCAAAAACCCGGATCAAAAAACTTTTAAGCGCTCCGTAAAGTCGAAAGCTCAGGCTTCCCGTAATAGACCCGGGCCACTCGTTCACGATTGAGCCCAAGCACCCGATCAAATCGACTCAGCTTCATCCCATCGACATTGGGACGCTTGTCGGCCAAATGTCCAAGAATCGCAACATCCAGGTCGATTTCATGGCTGATGCGACTGTTAAGGAGCGATTTGAAGGTAAGCAAGCCGCCGTCCTTGCCCAAAAACCACCAATCCGATTTGCCATAAATCAGAGTGGTTACGCGAGTATTGTCCTCATCCACCGGAGTGAAGAAAATATAAAGCTTCCACGCGACCCAGGCCTGTTTCCCGGTTGCGGGGTCCTCGAACCAATGGTCATAAATCGAATAGCAGGGGCTGAAATAGGTTGTCCAGTGATCAAAAAACAGCATGTTCTTGCGGACCATCAAAAGCTGGTTGGCCCACCAGGGAAGGGGCTTCCCCGGACCATGATTGCGGACCGTCACCGAATCGTCAGTCCATTCGAATTTCACATCGACCTCGTGCATCCGGTCAAGCTGGTATCCGAATATGGCATGGGTGGTTCCTGTGTGTTCAATTTCGCAAAAGTTGTCCATTGTGGTGTCAAGCGGCGCGGGAGCCGTGTGATCCAGGGTTCCCAACAAAAACCAGGGTTCCGAGGGCATTTCGGGGAATCGGGACTGGGCCCCACGATTGCGAACCCATACCAGCCCCTGCGATTCCGCCGTCTCAAAACTGGGTGCGCAGGCATGGAGTTTGGGGGTTCCTGGACTTTCCCCTGCCCCGCAGGATTTGAATGTCCAGCCGTGATATGGACACTGGATCTGGTCGCCTATCACCTTCCCCTTGCTGAGACGCATCCGTCTGTGTGCGCACATATCATCAAGGCTGGCCACTTTCCCGGAGGAATCCCTGAAAAGGACCATCTCATGGCCACAAATTTTGACACTTTGGGGCTTTTTGCCCAACTTTTTGGAAGGGAGTGCGGGATGCCAATGATTGAGAACATTCATAACGGAAATCCCCGCGCCCTTGGCCCAAACCATTTCATAAGCCGGGTTTCGGTCTAATCCCGGCCGTTTTGGTGAAACCCCAGCAATACATAAAGTTTGAGGGGGTTACCTATTGGGCAATATCGGCAAACTTGTCCGGTTTTCTGGATAAAAAGCATGATGCCGCCAGACCGATTTT
>CAWUOD010000600.1:0-2569 GCA_963923115.1 uncultured Singulisphaera sp. | reverse complement strand
AGCGTCAGATGTGTATAAGAGACAGATACTGGATTCATCAATCATTTTTCCAAACACCGTTTGTGTTCTCCCCGCAACCTGAAAAGGTTGGATCCTAACACCATGTCGGATGGCTGGGGCATGGATAACAAAACATTGGCTTTGCCAAAAACCCCCAGAATATGTAATCTTTTAAAAAGACAGTAAGGTCCATTTTTGTAATGGTTCCCGATCCATTCCCTTTTGGACTCCCTTTGAAAAACAATATTGTCAACAACATTTGGAACTGAAGCCATGATCATTGGAAACCAAACATCCCAAGCCATCCGTGAAGCTTACCAGCTTGAGAACTCCGACTTTGATCGAATTCGCCAAAGCGGCCAGAAATTGATTCCACACATTCCGGAGTTTGTAAAGAATTTTTATGAATGGCTCAGAACCCTGCCGGAATACAACGAATATTTCACGGATCCCGCGCGTTTGATGCGCGCCCAGAAAATGACCGCGGACTACTGGAAAGATTTCTTCTCCATCGATTTTGGCGATGCGTATCTCGCGAAAAGGCAGAAAGTCGGCGAGGTCCATGTTCAAATTGGACTCTCCTTGCCCGCCTATTTTTCCGCCATGAACAAGGCCCTGACCCTTTGGTGTGACAAAATCCAGGCCCTTGAGCCAACCAATTGCCTCACCGCCATCCGGTCGGTGACGAAGCTGGTTATGCTCGATACGGCCCAGGTGGTCGCGTCCTTTGCCCACTTGTCCAACAAGAGGCTCGCGGACCAGCATCGGGCCATCATGGAGATGTCGACCCCGGTCACCATCATCTGGGAGGGAATTCTGCTTTTGCCGGTGGTGGGTATCATCGACTCTGCCAGGGCGCAGGAAATCATGAACGCGATGCTGACACGGATCGCGGAAACCCATTCAAGGATATTTATCCTGGACATTTCGGGTGTTGGAATTGTGGATACGGCGGTGGCGAACCACCTAATCAAAATCACAAAGGCCACCCGCCTCATGGGATGCGTTTGCACCATTTCCGGTATCTCCCCGGCGATAGCCCAAACCATGGTGGAGCTTGGCGTGGAAGTGGGTGAAATCGTCACTCATGCAAGCCTGCGCGATTCCCTGGAATCCGCGTTCAAACTCCTCGGAATCCAACTTTCCCAATCGAAATCCTGAGTCCAAACCCGGCCGGGGCAACCTGACAGCATTCCAATTTTGCAAATCGAGGTTCCATGTTGACGGAAAGAGATTCCGGAAAAGGGGTATTATTCAACAGGCTGGGTGATTGCCTTGTGATCCTGGTTCCTGATGAATTGGGGTCCGCCACTTTCGAAAGTATCCGCGCGGGGTTTTGTCAGGCCCAGGCCCAGGCGCCCATCCGCGGGATCATTCTGGATTGCTCCGGTTTGGAAGTGATGGATCTTGAGGACTATGGCGCGATCCAAAAAATCCGGAAAATTTTCGGATTGCTTGGCGCCAAGACAGTTATCCTTGGACTAAAACCGGGAGTCGTTGCCGCGCTTGTTGCCTTGGGTTGCGAAGGAGAGTCCCTGACCGGGGCGCTCGAATTGGAACAGGCCCTGGAAATGATCCGGTTGGGCGGTCGTTGACCGAATGGATAACGCATTGAAAGATCCGGGTTGCCCCCGATGGAGAACATAATGCGTCCCCAACAGGACGAAAACCAGGCCATACAGTTCCGCATTTGCAAGGCGGAGGATGTGACTTTGGCTGTGATGGGGGTCGGGCAGTTTTCCCAAACCATGGGTTTCGACCAGGGGCGGAAAATCATGATGATGACAACCACCTCCGAATTAACCACAAACATACTCAAATATGCGGGATCAGGTTGGTTTTTCGTCTCAAAAATCCAGAGGAAACCACCCAACAGCAAATCCTCGCCTTTGGGAATCCTTATGGCCGCCGAGGATTCCGGACCCGGAATTACCGACTTGCAAAAGGCCTTGAAAGACCACTACAGCACATCCGGAACCCTGGGCCTTGGATTGCCCGGGGTGAAAAGGCTCATGGACAGTTTTGAAATCGAATCTTTACCCGGTCAGGGAACGAAGGTCCGGGTGGTGAAATGGAAATCCTAAAAAACGATTCCCGTTTCATGAAAAGGCTTACCAAATTTCACCCATGCCTTGATCTGGGATTGTTTTCCAGATCCTGCGGGGGCGAGATCGATAACGGGGACCGGGCGGCGGTGATCCAAAGGGACGGCCATTTATTGGCGGTTCTTTTTGATGGATTGGGCCATGGCCCAAAGGCCAGCCAGGCCGCCTGTCTTGCGGTCCATATTTGTGAAAACCACATTGAATCCGTCCCCTCCGAACTGCTTTCCGCCGTAAACGAGGGATTGAGAAACACCGTCGGGGCCGCGGGCGCCGTTTTGCGCATGGAAATGCCCAAGGGCGAACTCCCTTTTTCAGGTGGCTCCTCGCTTGCGCTTTGTTACTGCGCCGTCGGAAATATCTCCGCCAGGATGGTGGGGGACGGCGTCACACGACTGATTGGAATCGACGGGGTACTGGGCGCCTTCAAACGCAAGCTAAGGGATCAAACGGCCCTTGTGGGACCG
>CAWUOD010000599.1:0-2573 GCA_963923115.1 uncultured Singulisphaera sp. | reverse complement strand
GGCGGGAAAAAGTTCCGCGCTCAAACAGATGCTCGCGTTCCTGTTTGGTTTCGAAGCACAAAGCGGCGATGACTTTAATCACAAATATTCGCTTCATCGGGTCAGGTCCACTTTTGTAAATACCAACAACCAACCCATGGGACCGGTTGAAAGAAGAAGGGGCAATAATAACACGCTTGCTGGGGCCCAGGAAACCGACCTTCATCCTGCACATATCGGCCGAAGCGAATTTGATCGTCTCTTCGCGATCGACCAGGAAAGGCTGCGGAGGGGTTCCCAGGATTTGTTCAAAGGTACATCCGATCTTAAAACCATTTTGTTTGAATCCATGACCGGGATGGCATCGATAAGTTCCATCCGAAATGCGCTTCAACAGAAAAAAGATGCGCTTCTCAGGGCCAGGAGCGGACTGATCCATGATTTGGTGGGTAAAGTTGGCGCGGCAAAGAAAAAGGAAAATGACATTCTTTCCAGTTTGAACGAAAAGGGTGCCGAGGTTCGGGAATACCTTGACACCTGCAAGAACCTGGAAGGTTCGGAGGCGGAATCAAAAAAACAACGCCAGGAAAAAAACCGATTGGAAAAACTTTTTCGGGGGCTTGGGACCTTGATGCAATTGCGCCAAAAAGAGGCGGAATTGAAAGGCCTGGGGAATTTACCCCCTTTGGGTGCGGAATTTGCGAAGGAATGGGACCAGGCGCGCGAGGCGAAAACGCGTAGGGAAACCGCCTTATTGGAAGCAGAAGAATCCTTGAGGCGATTGAAAACACAAATCGATTCCGTCCCGGAACCGAAATTGGATCCGGTAATCCAGGGGCGGATTAGTGGTTTGGTGACGCAAATTGCCGAAGTGAAAGGAGCTTTTCGGGACCTGCCCGAACAGTTGCGTTTGCGGGATGATGCATCACGACAAATCCAGAAGTGGGTCCAGCAATGGTTTCCCGGCAGGGTTGGGAATGATCTGGCTGATTGGGTTCCCGGTGAAAGAATACTCAACCAGATCAGTCAGGCGGCCAATGAATGGCAGATCGCCTTGACGCGGGACCAGGAGGCGACCCGTGCGCTGCAATCGGCAAATGAGCATGTTCGGCAATTGGAACAGCAAGCGAACCAACTTCCTCCGCTTGAGGATTTGGAAAAATTGAAGTCCCTACTGGATGATTTGGCTCGGCTCACATTCAATGAGCAAACTCTTGCCCAGGCGGGTGGGGTTCTAAAACGGGACCGGGATGCCATTCTCGGCAAAGCCAAAAGGTTGGTTCCTCCTGTCGATAGTGAGGAAGCCCTGGGACGAATTGCCACACCAACCCACGCGGCAATTCAAGACATCGTCGACCGGTTTCATTCCCGGGAAAAAAACCTGGAAAGGCTGCGGTCTGAAATCGTCAACCTGAAAAACAGTCTTTCTGGCGCAGAAGCGGAGCTATTGCAACTTCAATCGGGGGTGGTGGGGAATATCAGTCGGAGTGACTATGAAGCCACCAAAACAATCCGGGACAATGCATGGGAGTTGATTCGAAGTGAACGAAAGGGAAACCCTTCGGACCAGGCCCGGATCCAAACCCTCATTCACGAAGCGGCGGCTGGCATTGACCTGGATGAGACCCTCACGGTTTTGCTGGGCCGGGCGGATCATCAGGCGGATGGTCTCCTTTCCCATGCGGAAATCGTTTCCAAATGTGAAATCCTTCGGCAAACGATTACCAGCTACAATCAGGATATTGAAGATCGGGAACACGATCTTAAAGAGGAAGTTGCAGGAAACGAGAAATGGCACAATGCTTTCGCGCTCCAGTGGGCCGGGTGGAATGCCGGGCCGGTGGTCATCGAAAGTGTCCGGGGATTGCCTGAATGGATGAGAAAAATATCGGAGCTTCAGGAGAACTTGGCGAAAAACGATTCCCAGGTTGCCGATCACAAGGCGAAATCGGAAGAGCTTCAAGGCTATCGACAAAGGCTCTCCCATCTTTTGAATTCGGAGGGATCGTTTGAGGATCTCCGATCGATGGCCAAAGCCAAAATCCGGGACCGGGAGGAAAAGGCTAATAAACGGACAGCGCTTTTCGCCCAACTTGAAGCGCAACAAAATTCGTCCCTTCAGGCAGAGAGGCTAAGGACGGATGCAGGGACTCGACTTGCACAGGCTCAGGAAAAGTGGGAGGAAATCACCCGTTCTCTGGGCCAGCCGGTTCAGGAGTCTGAACGCGTAGCCTTGTCCGGGCATTTCCAGTCCCTGATGCAATGGGAGAAAGAACGCTCCACTGCGGCCACCAGGGTCCAGCAAATGGAAACCACCCTTGAGCTATTTCTCGCCAATCTGGCGCAAGTTACCACCGAGGTTAATACCGGTAAGGGGCCCTGGGACCAGGCGTCGTGGAGTGGAGCCATTTTGGGTTTGCAAAACCTTTTGGAAGACGATCAGGGCAACTCCAGCAGAAAAAAGGAACTCCATACCCAATGGGAAACGGCCAAGGGAATATTATCCAAAGCTCAAACCGAGCGGAATCAGGCATTTCGATTAAGGGATGAATTGCTTCAACGGACGGGATGTGAAAACGAACAGGATGTTCCGC
>CAWUOD010000598.1:0-2577 GCA_963923115.1 uncultured Singulisphaera sp. | reverse complement strand
TTTCTTTTGGTGTTTGCCATTGGACATAGGTGGTGGCGGCCATCGCCCAGAACCCGCCCAGGACCCATCCCGCCAACACATCGCTTGGCCAGTGGACCCCGATATAAAGTCGGGTGAACCCGATAAAAAGGGCGAGCAGGATACCCAGGGTTATCTGGATTGCGCGCATCCTTTTCGAAACCCACGGCCAGAGCAGGGCGATCATCGGGTAAAACGCCATCGAAAGTGTGGCATGCCCGCTTGGAAAGGATTTGGAACTGGGGGCGTGGCCGCCGGCAATGATCTCGACATACCCGCTGGTGGGCCTTTCGCGGTCCACGGCGCCTTTAAGCGCCTCGGCGGACCCCATCGCCAAAACCATGCAAACGACCAAAGCCAAAGCCGAGGTCCGTTTTCCGACCCAAAGAAGTCCGATGGAGCCCAAAACGGTCAAAAGGGCAATCCATTCCTTGTCCCCCAACCGGGTCAAAAGATTGACAGCTGGATGGAAAACCTCCGTCCGAAGCTGGTGGATTGCCTGAAGAATCGAGAGGTCGGTCGGGTTCATGAGTCGTTTCCTGCATTTTCCAAACGGTTTTTCTAGACTATCGTCTTGCTGATTCAGCGGGCACAAACCACACTTTTTCGAGGAAGATCCAAATGGCCTACACCCATGTAACCGTTCCCCAAGGTGAAAAGATCACCATCTCGGGTGGCAAGCTCCATGTGCCCAATCACCCGATTGTGCCTTTTATCGAAGGGGACGGCACCGGTCGCGATATTTGGCGCGCTTCGGTCCGGGTTCTTGATGCCGCTGTAGAAAAGGCCTACGGTGGGAAGCGTAAAATTTCCTGGATGGAAGTTTATGCGGGCGAAAAAGCCTTCACCCAGTTCAACAACTGGCTCCCAGACGACACGGTCAACGCGTTTCGCGAATTTTTGGTTGGGATCAAGGGCCCCCTGACCACCCCGATTGGCGGCGGAATCCGTTCGCTGAATGTGGCGCTTCGCCAAATGCTTGATCTTTATGTTTGCCTGCGGCCCGTTCGCTGGTTCAAAGGCGTACCCTCTCCCGTCAAGAACCCGGGCAAGGTGGACATGGTGATCTTCCGGGAAAACACCGAGGACATCTATGCCGGTATCGAATTTGAGGCGGGAAGTGAGGCTTGCACCAAGTTCCTCAAGATGTTCCAGGAGGCTTTCCCCAAGGAATTCTCCAAGATCCGTTTCCCGGAAAGCACCGGCATCGGGGTCAAACCTGTCAGTCGCGACGGATCCGAGCGACTTATCCGAAGCGCGATTGAGTTCGCTATCACCAACAAAAACAAATCGGTTACCCTGGTCCATAAGGGCAACATCATGAAGTACACGGAAGGCGCTTTCCGCAACTATGGATATGCCCTCGCGGAAAGGGAATTCGCCGACAAGACCTACACCTGGGACCAATGGGAGAGGACCAAAAAGGCCAGCGGTGAGGAAGTCGCCAACGCCGAGCAAAAGGCCGCCCTTGCCTCCGGCAAGATCCTTATCAAGGATGCGATCGCCGACATCACCCTCCAGCAGGTCCTCACCCGCCCGGAGGAATTTGAAGTCATCGCGACCCTGAACCTCAACGGCGATTACCTGTCTGATGCCCTTGCCGCGCAAGTGGGTGGCATCGGTATCGCACCTGGTGGCAACATCAACTACCTCACCGGCCACGCCGTATTCGAGGCGACCCACGGCACGGCCCCCAAGTATGCCGATCTCGATCGCGTCAATCCCGGTTCGGTCATTCTCTCCGGCGAGATGATGCTTCGTTACATGGGATGGACCGAAGCGGCTGATCTGATCATCAAGGGGATGGACGGAGCCATCGGCGCCAAGCAAGTCACCTACGACTTTGCGCGCCAGATGGAGGGCGCCAAAGAGATCAAGTGTTCCGAGTTTGGAACCGCGGTCATCAACCACATGTAACCCGAATGGGTGCGTGGGAAACCGGACCGGGTTTCCGAAAAGTCAAAAGGCGGAGCCCTATTGGGGCCCCGCCTTTTTTTATTGATTGGTGTTCGAGAAGGGGTTTGTCCGGTTCTGGATAGGGCCCCGGAGACATGCGGAAGGTGTTTTATTTTGCAGGAATCAGGTTGATTTTATCTTTTTCATCCTTGCGGGTGAATCGAAATTCCTTTTTGGATTGGAATTTGATCACCCCTTCGATGGGTGTTCGAGCGAGACCCTTGAGGACAAATCCCCCACGCGGCGAGTCTTTGTCGGTTTCGATCGTCCAGCTTGCCCCAATGTCATCCATACCTGTCTCGAGGACGCCCTTGTCGGGAACCCCTTTGGAAAGCAGTCTGGATTTGGCCACTTCGGCGGCGGACCATGCGAGTCGGTCCAATCTTTCCTGGAGTTCCCAAACCTGGACACGGCGGCGGGAGTTCGCCTCGATACGGGCAAGTATGAAGATCATCATGGCCAAAATCGCGAACAAAGCGATCACCCCGACAAGCACGAACCCTTTGCGGGAGGCGCGGTCTGGTCCGTGGTGGGTGGTTGCCAAAATCTTATGGATCATGGTTTGCCTCCGGTTGCTTTTTCAACCGGGCCCATGCCAATCGC
>CAWUOD010000597.1:0-2580 GCA_963923115.1 uncultured Singulisphaera sp. | reverse complement strand
TTTTCCAAATTCGGATTTCCCTGAAAATCCGGGGCCGATCCGGGGAAATTGTTTTAAGAATGGCCAAATCCCGCACCAATTTGGGCGATTGGTCGGTTTGGGAACATTTTGGGAGAAGCGTCCATGACCGCGACCGGGGACCCACCGAATCCAGACGACCGGACGCCCCCGGAACGGGTTCCCGTCACAATTACTCACCGCCTCATCGGCGAAAAATACAAGGAGCTTTGTGTACGGATCGGCAAACTCGTCTTCAACCAAAGGTCGCGCATCCGCAGCCAGAGCAAAACCACGATCGATGACATCGCTTTGGATGTTTTCCAATCCACGGTCATCAAGGTGATCGAATATCAGGAGCGCTACGATCCAGCTCTCCCTTTCGAGGCCTGGTTCCATGGTTGGGCCCAAATGGAATTGAACCACCATTTGCAAAAACTCTATGGACGATCAAGAAGGCACCAAACCACCCACTTTGGGGAGGGCGCCGAGAACGCCGTGGTCGATCATCGGGCCGCAGGCGCGATGGAGGAGGTTTCCCGGATCCTGGATTTGCAGGACCTGTCAAAAAAAGTCATGGACAAGGCACGGGCCCTGCTAAAAAAAGACGACTATGAGCTTTTCATCGAAAAGTTCTTTCACCTCAAGGACAACAATGAACTCGCCCGGGCTAGGAATACCACCAAACAGCGGATCGCTGTACAAACCACCCGAATCAAACAGGCCGTGGCCGGGGCCTTCCCCGGGGAGTTGCTCGACGGGGTGCTTTAGACAACCATGACAAGAAACAAAACAAAGAGTCAATTTCTCCACAAAGGAGCACGACCATGACGACGCGATCCGAACCGCTCAGCCAATCCTACAAAGAAGCCATCCAGGCCAATGACCCCGCCCGCGCCTCCGAAATATGGCGGGCTGCCCAGGCCCCCGCCCACGAGACGGAAAGGAAAATTATGATACAGGAACTCGATTTTTCGCTTGTGGAGTCTTATTCCCTCGCGCAATCCGCAGACGACAGGGACCGCATGGCGGCGATCTGGAGCATGGCGCTCAATACGCCCAACAACGCGCTGACCAACATGCTCTACGAGGTGGACCGGCGCGATATGGAATCGGATTTGCCCACCGAAGAGTCGCCCGAAGTCACGGCGGGGCGCAACCAGAAGGCATTGATTTTCCTGAAAACGCTTCCAGGTTTTTCCTTCCTGGAGACAACCCCAGGCGCCCCGGACCAAAACGCGGACACTCCGGGCTTCACCGCCTCCGAATTGCTCCACTTTGCCAATGATCCCGCGCGGCGGGGCTTCTGCGGACTGACCCAGCCTGAAATCGAAGCACTAAAGTCGCTGAAAAACATGCTGCTTCCGGGCCCCGATAGCCATGGCTCGATGAAGCAATGGGCCCGGGATCATCATCTGGAATTAACCGATTCGCAAATCGAAAAAATCCGCAAAACTGCGCTCCTCATGCAAAACCGGATGGCGCCCGCCGACGCCAACATGCTGGCGATGGCGGCACGCTCCGCGTTGGGAAAAAAAGGCAAAGGGCCGACCTCATCCCATCCCGCGCAAGAACAACCCCAACCCCCCTCGGAAAACGATCCCAAAGCCGCCAACATGGGTCTCCCCGAGTGAGCGCCATTCCTGTGGGAGTCAATCCCGCGCCATCCCGGACCTATTCCGAAACCCTTGTTCATGAGGGGCGGCTGGTTCGTGGGGCTCTCGTCAACTTTTTCGCCAAAACGGGAATTTCCCATCCCCAATGTCTCCCGGATCAACCCCTGGACGCCCTTTTGCTGTCTCTCCGCCCCGTCCCCCTCCACCAATTCCTTCAGGAGGTCCCACTGGTTCAGGTCCCCATTACGCGGCTGACTCCGGGCAAAGCCATCTCCTGGCTCGGACAGGTTTATGGATGGAAAGAGCCCATCGCGCCGGGCGATTCGGTGGATAGCTCCCTTGCCGCGCTGTTGGTCCTGTCGCGGGGCCCCGGCGGATTCCTTTTTGTCAACGCGGACGACCCTGTCCCCAGACAACGATTCTCCCTTGCCCACGAGCTTGGGCATTTTCTCCTCCATGCCCAACAAATCCGCGAGGAACTCGCCAAGGGACGGATTCTTGCTCTTGAGCACAATCCCGGAAATCGGGAAAGAGACCCGGATTACGAGGCCCGGGAAAGACAGGCCAACCGGTTTGCCGCGGAACTTCTTATGCCGGAGACAATCGTAAACGCGGTTTTCCGCCAGGCTTTTCCCACCGGGGTCGATCCCAAAACCAGCAAGCATCACCTGGGGCCACTTCACAAGGTCGGATGGATATTGGCCCAAAAGCTCCTTGTCAGCCCGGAAGCCATGCACTACCGCTTTTCAAGCCTCGATCAGGTTCCATATTTTTACAGCCGGAAACCACCGGAGATTTGGCCATGACAGTGGAGACCAATCCATCGGTCTCCTCCATCCCGGAGGCCCCAGTCTCCCTGATGCTGGATTTTTCCGACATCGCACAAACCCAACTCCCTTGCAGAGCCAAAGTCCCTTCTTTCCTTGTCCAGTACAAGGCCCAAACCGATCCCCTGGCAGACATGGTC
>CAWUOD010000596.1:0-2601 GCA_963923115.1 uncultured Singulisphaera sp. | reverse complement strand
CAGCGTCAGATGTGTATAAGAGACAGATCTAAAGAGGAGATTCCTGTGAGTCAGGTCAATCCCGATACCGAGAAGGAAAATCCGAAGGCTGGTGTCTGGCCATGGGTTGTCTTGGTAATTTTGGTCGGACTTTTACTCATGGGGATTGTGGAGGTCGCCACGACATTCCGGATTGGGATCTGATTTGGCTTGGGGCGCGCCAGAAAATCTGTTTTAAATGGTGAAAAGTCGCCCGCCCCGGCGATGTCGGCAAACATCAGCGTTGGCCGGGAAAAATCAGGCAAGAATTTTTCTAAGCATGAGGCCCGCCTCGGAGGCCTGTTCTTCGCTAATGGCGGCCCCATAACGGGCGAAAACGGCGCGAATCGCGGCAAGAGTCGCTTCGTCTGTGATGGATTGTGGTATGGGTGTTGGTTTGGTTCCTGGAGTTTTGGTGCTTCCGGGTTCCGGTCGCGCGCCCACCCATTTTCCGTCGAGGACCAGGTTACAAAGTTTGTCCGCTTCCTTGTTAAGTTCCCGCCGGACATGGTTGAGGGAAACTTTGGTCGGGAACTTTTCGAGGAGTTTACGCGACTCTTCCCAAAGCGGGATCATATCCGCGTGCTTGACCTTGTACTCGCCCCGGAGTTGTTTGACGATAAGCTCGCTATCGCTGAAAACTTCGAGCTGATCCGCGTTTTGCGCCAGGGCAAAGGCGAGCCCCTGGATCATGCCCTCGTATTCGGCGCAATTGTTGGTGGAAATTCCCATCAAACCACCCTGTTCGAAGATCTCTCCCGTGGGTGATTGGAGGATAAAGGCCCACGCGGCCTTTCCCGGATTTCCCCTTGAACCGCCATCCGTGTTGAGTTTCCAAGTCGACATGGTCCAATCCTCCTGAAGGGTTCAATATAATCACAGGATCCTTTTTGGACTGGAAAATCCGTGATTGCGCTCCTTTTGGAAACCTCGGGAAAGCAGGGATTCGTCGCTTTGGGCGAGGGTGGGGAGATTCTGGCCCATCGGTCACTGGACGAAGGCCGCCGCCACGCCCGCGATCTGGTTCCGATGGTTGGGGAAATTCTTGGTGAGCGCGGCTTAACCCCGCGGGAAGTCGGTGTTGTGGCGGTGAGCCAGGGACCGGGGAGTTATACCGGGCTTCGGGTGGGCATCGCATCCGCTTTGGCTTTCCGTTTCGCAACGGACTGTCATCTGTTGCTTGTTCCCTCATTTGGGATATGGGCAAAAGGGGTTGTGGATAACATTCCCGGGAAAAGGATGCCAATCGAATCCCCAATCGCCGGATTTGATGTTTTGGGAGACGCGCTCAAAGGGTGGGTTTATCATCAAAGGTTTTGCGGGGAAGGCATCCCGACCGGGGATCTTGGATTGTGTCCTGTCAAGGATTGGGCGGCAATGAACCCCGCGGATTTGCCGGTTGCGATCGCGCCCGGAGTCAATCTGGACCTTCCTTTGGATGCTGTTGGCCACCAGGGGAAAAGGTATCCGGGGATAAATTCTCCCGCAGCATTCCAGGCGATCGTCGCCGGGCGTATCGCAAAGGAAGACTGGAATGATTCGGATATAGGAGAGCCTCTTTATCTTCGTCCGAGTTCCGCCGAATTGCAAATGATCGAGCGCTCAAAGGGGGGTGGATGATGTTTCATGGGATCCTTTCAATGCAGCAGTTTCTTGTCCTTGGGCTCGCGGGTGTGGTGTGCGCCCAGGCACCGTTGAAAGCGGATGAGGCCCGTTCGCCAAAAATCGCCATTGAGCTTCGGTATTCGGAAAAAGCGTTTTCCGGGCCATTCACCGGACGGGTGCATCTTGTTTGGATGCCAAACGACAACCCGACCCCGCCCAGAATGCCCAACTGGGGGAATCCATTTCCCCATCATTATGTTGATGTTGTGGGTTGGAAATCGGGCGAGCCTTTGGTTATCGGAGCCGACGCGAAAGGCTACCCCGCCGAGCTTGGAAAAATAACCAAACGCAAGGGATCTCTTTTGGCGGTGATGGACCGGAATTTGGGTGGTATCAGTTTTGGCGCCAGCCCCGGGAATATATGGGGGGCCACTCCGTCCCGGGAGTGGGATCCGGCTTTGGGTTTGACGGCTTCAATCAACCTTGACAAGGTTGTTCCCGACGACACATTCCGGGAGGCCGAGCGCGTCAAATTGGCGCGAATGAAAAGCCCGCTCCTTTCCGCCTTCGCCAAAAAGGATGTTTACCAGCAGGCATCGATTGTCCTGCCCGAGGGTTTTGATCCCAAGCGCGCGGAACCCTATCCGTTTTTGGTCGATATTAGCGGATTTGGCGGCGATCACCGGTCCCATGGGCGATATTCCCGACCCGGGGGCACCCGTTTTGACGGGGTCGATTTTGTTGTGATTGTTCCGGATCCCAATTGTCGGTTTGGCCACCATGTTTTTGCGGATTCTGATAATAATGGCCCTGTCGGAACGGCATTTGTCACCGAATTTTTGCCGGATTTGGAAAAGCGATATCATTGCGGTGGAAAGCGCGACTATCGTTTGCTCACCGGTCACTCTTCCGGTGGATGGAGTAGTCTTTGGCTGATGGTCGCTTATCCAGCCTTTTTTGGCGGAACCTGGTCGACAG
>CAWUOD010000595.1:0-2601 GCA_963923115.1 uncultured Singulisphaera sp. | reverse complement strand
ATGCCCTCAAGGCAAACAAGCCAGGCATCCATGAAGGAGTCACCAAAATCGCCAAGGCTTGGAACACTCCGGATCGCCAAAAAGTCCTTTCGGAAATCTTCCCCACCCTGGAAAAGATCTCCATCGACTACGCCGTCCTCGAAAAACACCCACGGGTGCTGGTCGTCGAGGCGCCTTTCGCATGGGACGATGTGGGAAGTTGGCTCGCCCTGGAAAGACTCAACCCCCAGGATGCCCATGGCAACACGGTGTTGGGAAACCACTCGGGGATCGAAACCACCAACTGCGTCATCGTGGGCGAAAAAGAACGGCTCATCACCACAATTGGCGTATCGGACCTCCTCATAATCCAGGATCGGGACGCCACGCTCATCGCCCATCGCAAGGACGAGGGCACCGTCAAGCAGATGGTGGATCTCCTTAAGGCCCAGGGCAAAGAGTCCTACCTTTGAGTTCCCAGGGAATACCACCGGCCGAAATCACGACTTTCCCCCCAAAGGGACGGATCCTTGCCCTTGATCCCGGAACGGTGCGGATCGGCGCGGCTGTTTGCGATGAGGATCGCAAAATCGCCTCACCACTGGAGGTTTGGACCCGGAAAGGAAACGATCCGGACAAGCGCTGGATCCAGCGACTTGTCCGCGAGGAGGGAATCACCGCCCTGATTGTCGGACTTCCCATCCGTTCCCGGGGCGAGGAGGGGGAATCGGCCCAACGGGCGCGGGGTTTTGCCCATTGGGCCCACAAGAACACCGGCCTGCCCTACCACATGGTGGATGAATCATTCACCACCCGTTTTGCGGAATCCGCGCTTTGGGATATGGACCTCACCCATCAAAACCGCCGTGCAAGGCGGGACGCCATCGCGGCGCAAATGTTGCTCCAGGGATTTCTTGAGGCGGGATGCCCCCTGACCCCGCCGGAACAATAGGCGTCGCGAGGCTTTCCTTCGCGGCCCAATCCTTTTGCCATCTCGCCATTTCATTGAAACAAAAATACCGCGACCGGGGTTTCCTGGGAAACACCCGGCCGCGGCAGCGAGGAAGGACTCTTCCAATTCAGGATCCCGCCACCCTTGCCAGGCGGCGGTTTTGATTTTTCCCTTAACGCAATCGTTCCACATCCACCTTGACCGAAGGATGGCCAAAAGAGGACAAAGCCAGCACCCGGCGAAGGACTTCCGCCTCGGAGCGATAATCGCGCACCTTGATCGTGATCCGGGTAATTCCATCCGCCGAGGAACCCGTCACATCCAAAGCGTACGATCCGCAGGCCTTCCTGGCCAAATCCACAAGCGCCGGAAGCGCCAGGGATGGAACTTGCGGAGGTTCAATCTCAATGGTACCCGTGGTGCCGGCGGAAGCGGGGATCAACGGGGAATCCGGGCCCGATGCCACAACGGTTGAATGGACGGGAACCGCCACCAAGGGCCGGCCGGTTGGGGCCGATTCCGGCTTGGGACCGTTCGCCGGTTTGGCGGCGTCGGCACGCGGCTTGGCGACCACGGTTGCTGTATCCGGACGGGGGAACGGGGCGGGCCGATCCTTTTCATCGCCAGACGATTGGGCCATTTCGGCGGATAGACGCTTTTGGGATTCACCCTTGGGAAGAATCCGGACCGACCCCGAAAGCTGGACCGGTTTTCCCTGATAGGTCCGCTCAACACCACCAAGTTGGATTTCTTCAGATTTTTTATCGGCGTTTGAGCCTTCCACCATTTCCTTGGCCTGGCGCACCACCCTTCCCGATTGGGAAACCGCGATCGGGGACATCCGATCGGCGAAGGGGCGCCTCGCGGGCGGCGGCGTAAGCGGGGTATTGATGATCGGCTTGGGATTGCGGAACGCGGAGGGGGGGGCCACCTCGATTACCTGCGTTTCCACGACGGGCGCGACCTTTTCTGGCGCCATGGGCGCGACAACTTTGGAAATGGTCTCATTGGGCGTCGAAGCCGGAGCAATCGGCGGTTCAAGGGCTTTTACTGGAACAAAAACCGGACGCTCCCGCAGAACCGGATTCTCGTCCTGGAGAACAACCACCGGTCCCATCGTTTTTTCCTGGATGCGGCCTGGAAGACTCAAATTTCCATCACTTGTGATGATGGTGACCATTTCCCCATCCTGCATCATCGAGCCGACTTCACAACGATTTTCGACGGCGGTGCAACCGGTCAAACGCCGGAGACTCCGGCTAACGGACACTTTGTCCTCATAGGAAAGCACCCGGCCGCCAACCTTGACAACTCCGTCGGGAAAGACCTCGTCAATGCGAAGATCCTGGCTGAATTCGATCAGCTTGTCGGCCAGGTGGCGCTCGGCTTTGGCTTGTAATTCCTGTGTGGGGACCGTGGCCCTGCGCGAAGACGGGCCCACCAAAACCAGAAGTTTGTCCTTGACGGGTGTGTCCGAGAATTTCCCCGCAAGGTCGAGGGCCCGTTGCCTGTGCTGGTTGGAGGAGACCACACCACGCAGTTCGACGACAAATTTGTCGTCCTTGCCAACGGCTTTGATGCTTGGAGGCTGCGGGAAAAGAAGCGGATCCGCCAACCAGGCGAGCTCCACACGCAAGGCGTCGAGGTGTGCGCGCGCCTCGAGCCTGGCT
>CAWUOD010000594.1:0-2613 GCA_963923115.1 uncultured Singulisphaera sp. | reverse complement strand
AGTCCAAAGATCCATTTCATGGTTTCCTCTTTTGTAAAGCCTTTGATTTTCATCAAGAAATTCCAACCTGGATTTTCATCAAACCTGTGGACATTTTTGTGTATGGATTGGTTTTTTGTGGTTCAATACTGGTCCTGCCTCGGATTGGGAGTCCCTTGATGAATCGGTAATTGGCATTTGGCCATGCACGCCAACTGGTTCACATGGCAGAATTGGAAGCCCCGTTTACCTTGGTTTATATGCTTTTGTCTTGACTAATAGTGTGTGATATTCAAGAATAGTTATGAAGAATTTTGGACGAATCCCGCCTTTGCCGCAGCTTTTGCTGTGAACTCCCTTCAAAAATCAGGGTGCCGCATGAGCAAACCATCCCGTGGTGGATCGTCTCCCGGGCCTTTTGGTCCTTTCCACCGGAAGGGAATCAGCAGGCGCGAGTGTTTGCAAATTGGATATTCCGGGCTTTTGGGTTTGGGCCTTCCCTCCATTCTTGAGGGTCGCGTCGCCTCGAAAGGGGAAAATGCCCCTGGTTCCACCGCAAAAAGCGTTATCCTGATTTTCCTGACCGGCGCGCCCAGCCACATTGATATGTTCGACCTGAAACCTGATGCTCCCCGCGAGGTTCGTGGCGAATTCAAACCGATTGCAAGCCGCACTTCCGGGCTATTGATCTGTGAGCATCTTCCCCGATTGGCTTCCTGTTCGGATCAGTATGCCATTGTCCGGTCGATGACCCACGGGTTGCCAAGCCATGAGCACGCCACGCACATGGTTCTCACGGGGATCGACAAAATGCCAGTCGGTTCGACCCACATGGCCTCCCGAAACGATTGGCCCTGTTTCGCGTCCGGACTGGATGTGGTCCGCCCGCGTCGTGACGGGATACCAAGTGGCGTGATGCTTCCCACCTATCTCAACAACGGTTATGGGTTTTCCGGACAAAACGCGGGGTTTCTCGGGGCGAATCATGACCCGGTCCAGATTCGTGAAGATCCCAATTCGGAACAATTCCGCGTAGACAGTTTAAGCCTGCCTGTTGGCTTGTCGGTTTCGGATCTGGAGGACCGGACCCGTTTGCTTGCCAATATGGATCGGCAAAGAGCGGTATTGGAGTCGGCCAGCCTGATATCGGGGTCAGGTTCGGGTTCGGGGTTTAGGGGCCTTCAGGAAAAAGCGATTACCACCCTGGGTTCCAGCCGGATATCCCGGGCGTTTTCCCTGGATCGGGAGCCTGCCGCCCTTCGCGAAGCCTATGGAAGGCATCCCTTTGGGCAGTCCCTTTTGTTGGCCCGCAGACTGGTTGAGGCTGGTGTGCCAATCGTGCAGGCGAACATGGGTTCAATGAACAATTGGGATACCCATAATGACAACTTCAAACAGTTGAAAAATCGTCTTTTGCCCCCTTTGGACCAGGGCGTCTCGGTCCTCCTCGGGGATTTGAAAACCCGGGGATTGCTCGATGAGACCCTTGTGGTGATGGTGGGCGAATTTGGTCGGACGCCAAAACTTGGTGGCAATATTGGCACGCCAAGTTATGTTCCGGATGGCCGGGATCACTGGGCCGGAGTGTTCTTCGCGATGTTTGCCGGCGCGGGAGTCCGGGGTGGACAAGTGATCGGAAGGTCGGACAAGATCGCGGCGTATCCCGCGCTCAATCCCTATTATCCATCAAACCTGGGCGCAACGATCTACCGGACTTTGGGAATTGATCCCGGGACCATTGTAAGTGATCGCCTCAACCGTCCGCTTCGGTTAAACGAGGGGGAGCCGATCGAGGCGCTTTATACCGGATGATGCCAAAAACCTTCGATGTGGCTTAATCCCGATTGTTTATTAACCGTTCTTTGACAAGGCTCCGATTCCCAAAATCCCGACGCTCCGGGTCCAACGGATTTTATTGCAAAATTCATGTCCAAATTGTGGGTGGTTATTTGCCGGGCACGCCAACCCTTGGGCAAATATCGCCAAGAGAGCACTCCCCGCACCGGGGTTTGCGCGCATCGCAAACGGACCTCCCGTGATATATCATCCGGTGGCTGAAAATCGTCCATAAAGGCTCCGGGATGATCCTCATCAGATCCTGTTCCACTTTGACCGGGTCGGTCTGTGTCGTGAGTCCCATGCGCCGGGCAAGCCTTCCCACATGGGTGTCGACTGTGATTCCCGGGATTCCAAACGCATCCCCCAACACCACATTGGCCGTCTTTCTCCCCACACCAGCCAGGGGCACCAGTTGATCCAGCGTATTGGGAACCTCCCCATGATGATTGGCCACCAATGCCTTGCAGCAAGCAATGATGTTCGCGGCTTTGTTTCGGAAAAATCCGGTCGATTGGATCATTTTTTGGAGTTCCTCCGGCTTGGCCTCCGCGAATGCCCAGGCATCGGGATAGCGTTGGAATAACGCGGGAGTGACCATGTTCACACGCAGATCGGTGCATTGGGCGGAGAGTATCGTGGCGACAAGCAATTGGAGCGGGGAATTATGATGGAGCGCGCAATGGGCATCAGGGTATAGGCGTTCCAATTCCGCGAGAATGGGAGCCACCAGAGATTGTTTTTGGTTCGTTTTTTTGGAGGAGGGGCCGTTTTTTTTCGCTCCAACAGGGCCTGGGG
>CAWUOD010000593.1:0-2614 GCA_963923115.1 uncultured Singulisphaera sp. | reverse complement strand
TGCTTGAGCGGATATGGCGAAAGGCAAATGCGCATAAAACGGAAGCCACAATACCAGATTAGTCCTTTCCATCAATTCCCTTGATGGGGAGGACGAACCATCAATCCATTAGCCACCCGGCAAACGAAAAATCAGGACCGCATCCAACGCCCCGAAGAATCCTGCCAAAGCCCGCGACAGTCCAATAAGGGCCATGAGAATTTTTGCCCCTGCTTGCAGGGATGGTCCCAGCAGCTCGTCGGCATCTGGGTATTGGACACGGATCAACAAAACAGGCTTACCGGCCACGACATCATCCCACAGGATCTAAACGATCTCATGCGGGGCTTGGGATAATAGCGCTTGCCGCCCACGCTGGTAAAGGCGACCACAACACGAAGCAATCACAACTGAATGGAATCGGGGAGACAGGATTCGAACCTGCGACTTCTTGGTCCCAAACCAAGCGCTCTAGCCAGGCTGAGCTACACCCCGAGGTAGGGTTATTCTGCTTACCAAGCCCCCCCTGCGTCAAGAAGACATTTCTGAATTGGTCCGGAATTTGCCCATTCCCCCAAAAGATGCCCCGGTCCGAAAGTGGGACATCCGGTTTGGAAGTTGTTTCTCCAGCGACTTCCCCGCCTTTTTCGGGTCCATTTTTATGGTCCGACGGTTGGTATTTCGTTTTGATTGGGAGATTTTTGTGCTCCTTTCGATTGCTTTTCCGGCTCCAGGCCATGTGACAACAGGTTGGAATTCCCCAATCCGTTTTGCCAAAGACACTCCTAATCCCTTTGGGGGAAGCAATTAATGGCAATCCGAGTGGGCCTGCATCATGTGACTGAATACAACTATGACCGCCTGGTCAACCTTGGGCCCCAGGTGATTCGGCTTCGCCCGGCGCCTCATTCCCGCACGCCTGTGGTCAGCTATTCCCTCACCATTGAACCCAAAAATCACTTCATCAACTGGCAACAGGATCCCCACGGCAATTTTCTGGCCAGGGTGGTATTTCCCGAAGCGACCCGCAAATTCCGGGTGATGGTGGACCTGGCCGCGGACCTGACCGTCATCAACCCCTTCGATTATTTTGTCGAGGATTATGCCGAAGATTTCCCATTTGATTATGAACCGGCATTGGCCAAGGACCTGGCTCCCCATCTGGAATGCCCAAAAACCGGGCCCGCTTTTGATGCTTATCTGGGCACAATCAATGTCACAAAACGACGCGCCACCAATTTTTTGGTCGATTTGAACACCAGGCTTCATCGCGACATCAAATACCTGATCCGAATGGAACCAGGCGTGCAAACCCCGGAGGAGACCCTGGTCAAAGGGTCGGGATCCTGTCGCGATTCGGCATGGCTTTTGGTTGCCCTTTTGAGGCGCCTGGGACTGGCCGCCCGCTTTGTCAGCGGGTACCTCATTCAGCTCAAGTCTGACATCCCTTCGCTGGATGGTCCCTCCGGTCCCGAAATGGATTTCACCGATCTCCATGCCTGGTGCGAAGTATTTATCCCCGGGGCCGGTTGGGTTGGGCTGGATCCCACATCCGGGCTGTTTACCGGCGAGGGGCACATACCTCTCGCGGCGACCCCGGACCCCTCCACCGCGGCACCCATTTCGGGGGCGACGGACAAGTGTGAATGTGAATTCGGATTCGAGATGTCGGTGCGAAGGGTCCATGAGGATCCACGGGTCACTCTTCCCTACTCCGATGAGCAGTGGAGACAGATCCAGGCCCTTGGCACCGAGGTTGATGCCCGTCTGACCCGTGGGGATGTTCGCCTGACCATGGGAGGCGAGCCCACCTTTGTGTCGGTTGATGACATGGAAGGGGCGGAGTGGAACACAGGCGCCGTGGGGCTCCACAAAAAACGCCTTTCTGTCGAACTTCTGGAGAGACTCAAGGAGCGCTTCGCCCCCGGTGCCCTTTTACATTTTGGCCAGGGAAAATGGTACCCTGGAGAATCTCTCCCCCGCTGGGCATACTCGTGCTTTTGGCGGGCGGATGGCGAACCGATCTGGAGGCGCCCGGACCTCCTTGCGCACCCCGGCATCAAAGGCGAGGCCGATGTCGACAGCGCGGGAGAGTTTTTGTTGGAGTTGGCGGAAGAGTTGGGTGTGGATGGTCGCTGGATGCGTCCGGCCCACGAGGATATTTGGCACGCCATCGAACAGGAGCAGAAACTGCCAATCGATGTCGATCCCCGCAAGTTTGATCTGGATGCCGATGAGGATCGCCGCCGCCTGGCGAAGATGATTGAATCGGGGGTGAGCCGCCCGGTTGGATATGCCCTTCCCCTTGCCAGGGCCTGGTGGCAGGGCAGCGCGGCGGCTGGCCTTCGCTGGACGAGCGGCCCCTGGCCCTTCCGGGCGGAGAGATTGTTCCTGATACCAGGGGACTCCCCCATGGGCTTGAGGCTCCCGCTGGATTCCCTCCCAAGGGCCGTGCGCCATGGCGCCGAGCTATACGCGATCGACCCATTTGCCGAACGCCATCCCCTCCCCGGTTATCAGGAGATCCGCCGAAGGGCGCCCGGCTCGGTAAACGATCGGCATCCACAGTCCACCATCACCGGTCAGGAACGCGATCACGCGCGCCTGGAAATGCGCCGGGAAGATTTCCCAAAAA
>CAWUOD010000592.1:0-2616 GCA_963923115.1 uncultured Singulisphaera sp. | reverse complement strand
GGGGGTTTGCTCAAACCTCAGTAGTTCGGCGCTTGAACTAATGTGTAGTTCTGATTCAATCCATCGGGTAATTTCTGCCCGATGGAAACGCCATTCTCCGCCTACACGCCTGGCGGGGAGTCTGCCCCTTGAAACGAGCTTGGTTACATCCCGGGCGTCCATGGCAAGCCATCTGGCCAAGTCGGTGATTCCAAACTGCTCGTTCGAGAGAGGCATAGGAATAATAACTTTCCTGTCACATCGCCGGGCCTAACTTGGTCCCATCAAGCCTGGCAAGGTGAAACCCTTTCCATCCTTCAGGAGTTGTCTTGTGGCCTGAGTTTGCTGGCCAAGGCCCCAAAGTCTAATAAAACCCTTGGCGGCCTCATGGTCGAACTGATCCCCTGATTCGTAGGTGGCAAGATCTTTGGAATAGAGGCTATGTTCTGATTTTCTGCCCACGGCAACACAGCAGCCTTTAAACAGCTTGCATCGGATTTGCCCCGTTACAAATCGTTGGTTGCTATGAACAAACGCCGCAAGGTCCTGATGGAATCCACTAAACCATAATCCATTATAAATCATGTCGGCATATTCTTGGGAAACAATTGTTTTAAATCTTTGTGCCTGTTTGCTCAAACACATGGATTCGAGTTCCCTGTGAGCATCGTGGAGGATCACTGCTGCCGGTGCTTCGTAAATCTCCCGGGATTTGATTCCAACTAGTCGGTTTTCAATGTGGTCAATCCTGCCAATTCCATGCTTTCCACCCAGGCGATTGAGTTCCTCAATAAGGGGAACCCCATCCATGGGTTTGCTATTAATTGCAACAGGTTTTCCTTCTTTAAAATCAATGGTTACATAATCCGGGGAATTCGGGGTCTTCTCGATATCGGTTGTCCACGCATAAGCTTCAGAGGGTGGTTCAACCCAAGGGTCTTCAAGAATCCCAGCCTCGCATGACCTTCCAAATACATTCAGGTCGACGCTAAATGGATTTTCCTTGGTAGCTTCCACCTGAATGTTATGTTTGCTTGCGTAAGCCAGGGACTCGTCCCGACTCATCTTCCATTCTCTGACTGGGGCTATGATCTTTAGGTCCGGGGCCAAAGTCTGGAATGTAACATCAAAGCGGACTTGGTCGTTCCCCTTGCCGGTACAGCCGTGTGCAACCGCCTTGGCGCCATGTTGCCTGGCGGCATCCACCATCAATTTCGCGATTAGGGGGCGTCCCAAAGCGGTGGCAAGTGGATATTTACCCTCATACAAGGCCCCGGCCATTAGAGCGGGAAACACAAAACAGTCGACAAAAAGATTGCGTGCATCGATTGCGACTGCCTCAACGGCTCCGGTTTTGAGGGCTTTTTGGCGGATTTTCTCAATATCCTCGCCTTGCCCCAGGTCGACGGTGAATGCGACAACATCCAGGTTGTATTTTTCCCCAAGCCAAGGCACCATAACCGAGGTGTCCAATCCGCCTGAGTAGGCCAAAACAACCCTGTCACGCTTGCCCGTAGCCGCAGTCATAACTCAAATTCCTGTAAAGATAAAAAAGTATTTTTGGAACAAATGTGCCAAATTTCAATCCTAACCTGGTGATCTTGGACCGATTGCATTTGAAGGTGGCATTCGCCCACGCAATTTCCGGGGGTGAGATCGAAGTTTGTGGACTTTTGGGGGGCCGTAAAAGGGATCAATTGACCCAAATTAACGCAGTCATCCCAATTATTAACAGGCTGGGACTGCCAGATCGTTTTGAATCAGATCCGGATTCCCATTTTTCGGGACTCCGTAAACTTCGTGCTATGCAATTGGAATGGGTGGGGACTTACCATTCCCATCCAGTTTCAACGCCAGTTCCCAGTAAATGGGACCTTGAAATGGCTCAGGGGGGCGGCATGATAGATTTGATAATTGGGAATATCAATGGCTGTTGGACCGGGAGGTTTTGGGATTTTCTTTTCAGGCGCCCGGTGCCTTTAATTATTGAGGGTGATCAATTGGGGCCGATTTGGGAAGTGGTGACCTAGGTTATTTTAAGTTCAAGAAACATTCGTATTTCAATTCGATGCTCCGGAGATTTTCGCCTCAAAACCGCCCTGAGGGGGTAACCAAATTGGGAATGAAAACTCGCTGTTATATAAGGAAGTTGATCATCCTGGCTTTTGTAGATTAGCCAGTTCTGTAGTTTTTCAAAAACGGAATTTGGCAAGTATTCCAAACCATCGCCTTCTGTCAGGAATTTCCCGTTTTTGGATACCGACAGGATCTTCAACTTTTCAATTCTAAAAACCCAGTTGGAATTAGTTCCATTTTCCTCAACGAAAACCCTGAGATTGTAGGATTTTGGTTGTTCGAGCTTCCAAAGTTCGGAATTCCGGTTTAACTCTTCAATTGTTAGTGTTTGTTTTTGGTGATAAAACCAGGGTATAATTGCGGATGCAAGACCAAAAAACAAAAGAATCAGGAAAAATGCCTTCCAGGATTTCACTAGGGAGCTACCTCGTTTGAAGATTTTTTTATTTGATTTGCAATTTCCAAAATAACAGAAGATAGATTTTTAGCTTTTCCGTTTTCCATTTGATGAGAATTCGTTTTGTTTAAACGCTGTCTCTTATACACATCTCCGAGCCCACG
>CAWUOD010000591.1:0-2617 GCA_963923115.1 uncultured Singulisphaera sp. | reverse complement strand
ATGACAACCTCTTTGCTTTGGGCTGCCGAGGGACCTCTTTACAGGACCCTCGATCAGATTTGCTCATTGTTTCCCGCGGGTAGTTTTGCGGGAGAGCCGCTCAACATTCGAGCCATGTTGGCCCTTGTTGCGGTAAGTCTTCTTTGTGGAACCGTCGGGAGCATAGTGGTAGGAAACCGAATGGCATTCTTTAGCGATGCCCTCGCCCACTGTGCCTTTGCGGGCGTCAGCTTTGGATTCCTTTTGTTCAAAATCCTTGTTAATCCGGAGGGGGATCGGGCAAAGGATGATGATTTTTGGGAATGGGTCGCACCGGTGATGGTTACATTTGGGGCGGTTGTTGGAGCGGCAATTGCCTTTGTTCGAGAAAAAACCGGGTTGGCCAGTGATACGGTTATTGGGGTGTTTTTTGCCGCATCCCTTGGGTTTGCTGCCGCTTTATCCAAGCTCATTAAAAGCAGAAGAGTGAATGCGCTTGAGTACTTCCTTTTTGGAAATCCCCTTTTGGTTTCGGAAAAGGAAATTTGGGCTCTTTTTGGCCTTTTGCTTTTTTCCTGTTTGATCCTTGGTTTCCTATACAACGGGTTGGTTTTAACCAGCTTCAATCCATCCCTGGCGCGTTCAAGGCGTCTTGGGGCCCGTTGGCGCAACTATGCGTTTATCATTCTTCTTGCGCTGATTGTAAACCTTAGTCTTCGATATGTCGGGGTGCTTCTGATAAATGCCCTGCTCGTTGTTCCGGCGGCGGCGGCTTTCAATCTTGGGAGAAATCTCAGGCAGGTGTTTTGGATTACGATGGTGGTAAGCTTGGTTTCCGCCCTGGGTGGTCAATGGCTTAGTTGGGAATTGGAATCTTCTGCAGGGCTGGAACTGGGTGTTTCTGGTACTATCGTGCTTTTGACAGTTGCTTTTTTCTCATTGAGTGCGATTGTTGGTCCGTTAAGGGGGCCCGGGAAAGCGTGAAACCTGCGGTCAAAGGCGTAGCATCAATTTAATAAGCAGCTTTTTCGGGGGGTGACATGGATTCTGCGGCCAAGGCAACCAACCTCTTCGCCAGTTTTCAGCAGGCGCTCCTGATTTTTACAAGCATAGTTTACGAAGCCCTCCCCTTTATCCTCCTTGGGGCGTTGGTGGCTGGCCTTTTGGAAGAATTGCTTCCACCCCGCCTTTTGATGCGCGTTCTCCCCCGTTCCCGATTTGTCGGAATACTGGGTGGTGCCCTTTTGGGTTTGATTTTCCCGATGTGTGAATGCGGGATTGTTCCCGTTATGCGGCGGCTTCTCCGAAAGGGCCTTCCCCTCAGTACCTCAACCGCTTATCTGCTTGCGGGTCCGGTGATCAACCCTGTGGTTCTGATGAGCACTTATGTCGCGTTTTCAGGCATGGAGGAGACCCTGGATTCTGGTGGCAAACTTGCTTACCAAATGGGTGGGGCTGCCATGATGATCACCCGTGGCCTCCTGGCTTACCTTGTTGCCGTGGGGGCTTCCCTGGTAGTGGATTATCTTTGGCGAAAATATGGAGCGGACAAGCTGTTGACCGCCTCAGCCCTGCCCAACCCAAATCAGTCCGAAGATGACAAAACCCGGGATATGTCAGCCAAATCACGGATCAATCGTATCTCGGCCACGGTACTTCACGACTTTGTCGACATCACCACATTCCTTGTTTTGGGTGCGGGACTTGCTGCCACGGTCCGATTTTTTCTGACACACGAGACAATTGCTGCCTGGACAGATTCCAATATTGTTCTGGCAATCAGTTTGATGATGGGACTCGCGATTTTGCTTTGTCTTTGCAGTGAAGCGGATGCTTTTGTTGCCGCGAGTTTTGTAAAGATGGCCCCTTCGGCAAAGGTTGCTTTTTTGGTTCTTGGCCCTATGTGTGATTTTAAGCTGATGGCTCTTTACACACGGGTTTTCAAACCTCGACTTATCATAAGTATTTTTGCCACTGTAATATTACTTGTATTTCTGGGGTCTTTGTTGGTGCACCAGGTTTGGACCAATTTGGCTCCCAGTTTGATGAGTGATTCCATCCCAACCATTTCCAAAACCCAAGGGAGCTAGTGTAACATGGAACTGCCCATGGCGCCTTCGGGGGGGGAAACTCCCCATCCATCCGGCGATCACCACCATCACCATGGACACAATCACACCCACGGAGGCAAATCCCATACGCATGGGCCGGATCCGGTGGAGTTTTATGAGCAGTACCTGGGTATTGCGGTTTCGGGAATCATGGGCCTTGTCTCACTTTACCTGTATCAGTCCGGCAAACTCAATGTAATCCTGGCGCCCAAATTTCACATTTGGGTTTTGGTAAGTGGTGTTGGACTGATCTTTCTCTCAGCAATTCGGGGTTATCTTGCATTGACTGGTTCGGCCCCGGGATGCTGCAACCATGACCATGGTGATGGATCCGCTCACGACCATTCCCATAAACATGAAGATAATGGATGCTGCAGCCACGAAGATCCCAAACATGTTCAGCCACAACTTGGATATGAACATGAAGGAAATGAAAAAGGTGAGTGTTGTAAACATGAACACCATCACCATGGCCACGAGGGTCATGGCCACGGTCACCATCACCATGGCCACGAGGGTCATGGGCA
>CAWUOD010000590.1:0-2619 GCA_963923115.1 uncultured Singulisphaera sp. | reverse complement strand
CAAGTCGGTCCGAGGCCCGTGAAAGGCTCATGGGTCTTGAGGTTTCGGCCGCGGTCATGGAACGGGCCCTTGGGGAATTGGCGTTCACGGCGCTTCGGCGTGAATTGGGCCAGGTCGCCAGCTACCACATGACCGAAATCCAGGCGGAGGCGGTCCAACGGCTGCAAATTGGCCAGCTTGCCGCGCTTGAACGGGACGAAATCCTCAAGGAGTTCCAGGACCTGCGGGGCAAAATCTCCGGCTGGGAGGTCCTCCTTTCCGAAGACCGGAACATACTTGCCCTTGTCCGATCGGATTTGGTGGAAATCCGGGACAAGTTTGGACAGGCGCGCCGAACCGAAATCACCGGCGAGGCCCCCCACCTCGGCCGTGAAGACCTCATTGAAGAGGAAACCCGGGTCGTCACCCTCAGCCACAAAGGCTACATCAAGAGCCAATCGCTTTCCGATTACCGAAGCCAACACCGTGGAGGCCGTGGGGTTTCGGGTGGCATGACCCGCGACGACGATTTTGTCGAACATCTCTTCGTCGCAAGCACCCACGCTTATCTCCTTTGCTTCACCAATCGCGGACAGGTCTACTGGATGCGGGTTTTCGATGTCCCCAAACTCAGCCGGACCAGCCAGGGACGGGCGCTTGCCAATGTGCTTTCCCTCAAGCCCGAGGAAAAGATCTCCGGCATTTTGGTCGCGGCGTCCCTAAGCGAAACCGACGGGCAGTCCGTCATTCTTTGCACACGCCGCGGCGTGATCAAAAAGACACCCCTGGCAGATTACTCACGCCCCCGCGCGGGTGGAATTATCGGCATCAACCTTGACGAGGACGATAGCCTCATTGGAAGCGCCATTGTCCGCGATGGCGAGCATGTAATGCTTGTAACCAAGGGAGGCATGGCCATTCGCTTCGAGGAATCCGACGCCCGCGAGATGGGCCGAAACACCCGCGGCGTGAAGGGAATCAGTCTTGTTGGCGATGACGAAGTGGTTGGAATGGTGGTCGTGGAACCCGATGGCGCCCTTTTGACGGTTTGCGCCAATGGTTACGGCAAACGAACCCCCTTTGGCACCGCATCGGTGGATGACACCGAGGAGACCGAGAACAAGGCTGATGCAACCGGTGCGGAAACCGCCCCGGATTCCGCACCCGAGGCGACCGAAAATCCGGAGGAGGAGGCGACAGAGTCCTCCGGCCTGCGCTATCGCCTTCAAAGGCGGGGTGGCAAAGGCATCCGGGATATCAAAACCGACACCCGCAACGGCCCGGTGGTCGGAATTGCGACTGTCAAGGGCGACGAAGACATTATGCTCATCAGCGCGGGGGGCATGGTCCAACGCACACATGTTGCCGAAGTGCGCCAATGCGGCCGCAACACAAAGGGTGTGCGCATCATGAATCTCAAGGACGGCGACCGTGTCGCCAGCATGGCCAAGGTGCCTTTCGAGGAGGCGGTTCCCGAAGTCCCCACGGACACCACACCGGCCGACGCCGGCCAGGCGGGCACACCGCCCGAATCCGAAAACACCAACACTCCTCCCCAAGCCTAAAGGAACTGTCCCATGCGCGTATTGGTAACCGGTGGCCACGGATTTGTCGGGGCATGGATCCTAAAAATCCTTCATGCCCGTGGCGACGAGGCCATCGTTTTCGATCTTCACGACAATGCCCGGCGTCTTGAAGTCCTCTTTCCAACAGGCAAAACTCCGCAATTCGCCTTTCATGGGGGCGATGTCACCAGGCTGGATGACATCGTTGGCGCGATTGACGCCCACAAGATCGACCATGTCATCCACCTTGCGGGCCTCCAGGTTCCCACCTGCCGTCAAAACCCCTTGCTTGGAAGCCAGGTCAATGTTGGCGGAACCCTCAATGTCCTTGAGGCGGTCCGTCTTCGCCGCGACACGGTGAAACGCGTGGTTTACGCTTCGAGTGCCGCTGTTTTCAGTCCCCCGGATGCCTATCCGAAAGGCTCCCTTGCGGACAATGTTCCGCTCAATCCGGGAACCCACTATGGATGGTTCAAAATCTGCAACGAGGGAAACGCCCTTGTTTATCAACGCGAACATGGCATCGAGACCGTTGGACTCCGTCCATGGACTGTTTATGGTGTGGGCCGTGATGTGGGCATGACCAGCGAGCCGACCCGGGCCCTGAAATGCCTGGCCCTCGGGCGCCCCCACCAGATCAACTATGGTGGCTGGCAGGATATGCAATTCGTCGAGGATGTCGCGGCGGCATTCGTGGCTTGTCTTGGTGGCGCCTACAAGGGTCCAAAAAGCTACAACCTCCGGGGAGCCGTTGTCGACATGCAACAATTCCTGGATGCGGTTGCCGAGGTCGAGCCAACTTCCCGCAAACTCCTTTCGTTTCAGGGTGGCCAGCTTCCCATCGCCTGGGACCTTTCCGACAAGGGGATCCAAAGCGATTACGGCCCGATTCCGGTCACGCCACTGGTCGAAGGAATTCGCAACACCCTTGAAACTTTCCGGCGACTTGAAGCCGAGGGACGCCTCGACAAAAACGATCTGGGGTAAGGTTTACCCCTGTTTGAAAAAACCGGATCACACCGGATTTGGGGCTCACGCGGGGACTTGCTCGCGTGAGCCCTTTGCGTTTGCCCCA
>CAWUOD010000589.1:0-2631 GCA_963923115.1 uncultured Singulisphaera sp. | reverse complement strand
TCGCGGTCGTTCATCCGTTCGACGATTTGCGGAATCGTTTCGCGGGCGGCGGCCCCATAGCTGGCGATGGCGCGGATTGCCTGTTCGCGAAGGCTGGGGTCGGCGCTTTTGAGTTCATTGAGCCAATCGCGCATCAACTTGCCACCCACTTCGGGTGGAGGCTGATAGCCTACGGTGCTGGGTAGGCCAACAGTGGCAGGCGGCATCTTTCCGTCTGGTCCGGGAAGCTGGATGGCGGGCTTGATTCCGCGACCAGGGCCTACGGTTTTGCCCTCGGGACCGGGGCCTTTGTCGTCGGGCATGGTCTCGTTTTTGCCATCGCCTTTGGCATTTGCGGGGGGGGGATCCTTTTTGGGAGTGTCGCTTTTGGAGTTTTGAGTTGGGTCGTCCGTCTTGGCAGGTTCCTGGGCCAGGATCCATGTTCCCGCGCCCAGAAAAAGACAAAGGGCCCATCTCGAAAGTGCGATCATGACTTTGCTTCCCCGGAGAGCTAAAATTTGCTCCTACCCGAAAAATCCCCTCCACAGTTTATTCGGCGAAAAGGATTGGACACAACTGGGGATCCGGAAGGGATGTTGCATATGGGACGCGGAAGCAAACGGCCCAGCCATCCCATTTTTTGCAATTTGCGTTGCTCGTGAAGAATTTCAGGGAGAAACGCTGGTATGGTTGAAAAAGACATACTTGGAAATCAATTCATATCGCATGTGTCCCATCGCTAGGTGTCATATTTTGCCCCTGGCCCAAACCATGAGCTTTCCGGTTTGGAGGTTCAGGATGGGATTACGATTGGCATATGTTCATTGAAACCAAACCCAACGCCCAAGCCGCCTCGATTCGAGATCGGATTATCAGATCAATTTTGGGTGTTAAGGATTGGCCTACGCACTTTTGAGAATAGCCTTAAGGGAATCTTCAGGTAACGAAATTTCATCAAGGTGATTGGTAATGATGTCCGGATGGGTTAAAAATTTTTCCTTGTTGGCTATTGGTTTTTTTCCATGTTGCTTGTTGGCTGTGGAAAAGCCCAACATAGTTGTCATCGTGGCGGATGATCTTGGAAATGCCGACCTTGGCTATCGCGGCAGCAAGATCAAAACCCCCCACCTGGACGCTCTGGCCAAAGGAGGGGCAAGGCTCGAATCGTATTATGGCTTGCCTGTTTGCTCGCCGGCCCGAGCGGCCCTTATGACGGGTCGCTATCCGATGAGACAAGGTTTGCAAACCCTGGTGATTTTTCCAAGTCACAAATATGGATTGCCTGTCGGGGAAAAGACTCTGCCCCAGGCATTGAAGGAGGTTGGTTATCAGACGGCGATTGTGGGGAAATGGCACCTTGGCCACGCCGACAGGAAATATTGGCCGCAAAACAGGGGTTTTGATCATTTTTACGGCAACCTTGTCGGTGAAGTCGACTACTTCACCAAGGAGCGTGGCGGCATCATTGATTGGCAGAGAAACGGGACCTTTTTAAAAGAAGATGGATATTTTACCCACCAAATAGGCAATGAGGCGGTAAGCCTCATTGAAAAGCACGATACCACCAGGCCCATGTTCCTGTACTTCGCCTCGCTTTCGGCCCATGCCCCCTATCAGGCGCCCAAAAACGAAATCGAAGCCTACAACGATATTTTTCCCGACCCTGCGCACAGAACCTACGCCGCCATGGTAACCGGTTTGGATACTCAGGTTGGAAGAATTGTTTCCGCCCTGGAAAAGAAGGGGATGAGGGAAAACACTCTGATTTTCTTCACATCGGATAACGGTGGACCCAACAGTTCGATGTTCGCATCCGGAGCCAGAAGCCCAAACGATCCCGAAAAAGTCACAGCAAAACCACCCTGCTCCAACGCGCCTTTTAGCGGTGGCAAAGGTGCGTTGAAGGAAGGGGGCGTGCGGGTTCCTGCGATTGTGAATTGGCCCGGAAAAATCAAGCCCTGTGTGGTTGATGAGCCCTTGCACCATGTCGACCTCATGCCGACCCTGCTTGCGACGGTCGGCGGCAAAGGCCATTCCGATCATCCTTTCGATGGAAAAAATATCACCGAAACCATCACACGGGGTAAACCCTCTCCTCACGAGGATATCCTGATCAATGTCGAGGCTTTCCGTGGGGCGATTCGCATGGGCAAATGGAAATTCATCAAAATTGCCTTGTTGCCCGGCAAAACCGAACTGTTTGACCTTTCCAGGGACCCTGGAGAAACCACCAATGTGGCACACCAATTTCCGGATGTGGCCAGGGAAATGGAAAATCGTTTGCTCGAGTATTCGAAGCAACAAAAAATGAGCGAATGGCTCAAATCCCAGGTCGATTTTCTCGGATTTCAGGGAGAAACCATCCTCGACCCTGGTTATAGCATCGATGGTGGACTTCCCCACGAAAAGCCCGAATTGCCAAAGTAGATCGGGCGATTCATCATAAAAAAAGGTCAAAAATGTCCTTTAAAGAGCGGTGGATTGCCCGATGGGTAACAGGTTCCGAAAAAAAGGATTTTTTCGGGCCAATAAGGATCCAGGACCTCGCCTCCGGCACGGGTGCTTGGCGGTGCCATTACCGCCGATGAGAAGTAGAGAGTCGTCCTGTCTCTTATACACATCTCCGAGCCCACGAGACCAGAGAGGATCTCG
>CAWUOD010000588.1:0-2633 GCA_963923115.1 uncultured Singulisphaera sp. | reverse complement strand
GGGATGGAATGCCCGAAAAGGCCCAGGAGCTGTATCGCTCCCTCAAGGGGGATTTTGCGGTTCAGTACGATGATGGGGGGGCGATTGGCCGCAGGTATCGCCGTCAGGACGAAGCCGGCACACCGGTTTGTGTTACCATCGACGGACAGACCCTTGCCGATGGTTCCGTAACATGGCGTGACCGGGATTCCTTGCAGCAAATCCGTCTTCCCATTGGCGAAGTGGAATCCAAGCTTCGTGGAATCCTCAAAACCCAGGCCTAACTTCCGGTTTCAAACCATGCCAGGTTCCCGGGGGGGGGAAATAAACCTCGGGAATCCGAATAGCCTTGGGAATAGTCCAAAAGGAATCCTAATCATAAATTAGGCTCATCTTCCTTTTCAGGTCCGTCCCTGCCTGAAGATCCCGGGCACTTTTTCGGGGCATGCCTTGTCTCCAAGTTCCACATCTCTTGTTGGTCTGGAAAAGTCGACACCCGGATGGGGGAAATTCCCCTTGATATTCGGGAGTATTCTCCTTTTCGCACTTATCCTTGCCTCGTTTCCCGCCAGGACCCTGGATCTTTGGATTCACATCGCCCAAGGCGCGGATATTGTTGCAGGGAAGGGGCGCCCTGGACCCGAGTTTATTTTTGACCTCTTTGCCTGGACGGGCACGACTTTCCTTGGCCCTGTGCTCATGGTTGCCCTAAAAGCTGTTGCGGTTGCTTTTATGGCTTCCCGGCTTTTGGGGGCGGCAGGCAGCAACTATCCCTGGGTTTCGGCCTTCGCGATCGGTTTGGCCCTTCTTGCCATGGGGAATCGGCTTGTCCTTTCGCCTCTGGTTCCTTCGCTGCTTGTTTTTGCCTGCCTTCTGAATCGCTTTTGGGCATCGGATCGGGAGTCTTTCCCCAAGCCCCTGGCTGTTGTTGGGCTTTTCTGTTTTTGGCCCTGCATCGATTCCCAATTCTGGGTGGGAGGGGTTGCTTCTTTGTTGTTGGGATTAGGGCTTTATCTGGATTCCCCAAGGGCTAATGTCGGTGGCAAGTCGATTTTGGCCCTGGTATTTGGATCCATTTTTGGAATCGGTATCTGGGGAGGGTTGGAAGCCTTTTCCGGAGGCTTATCCCTCGAAACCTGGTACCGTCCCGCCCTGTCGCCGGAATACCTTTTTCAGGCCCTTTACACCCCTTCGGGAATTGCTTTTTTCCCATTGGCGCTGCTAAGTTTCCTTGGATTTTTGCTCGACTTGCCAGGTTGGCGTTGGTCGCGAATTCTTCCCTGGGCGGGCCTTTTGATACTTTGCCTGATAAACACCAGGCTCATCCCATGGTTTGCCGTGGTTGCGGGGCCCTTTTTGGCGGTTTGCCTTGCCAATAATTTCGGCCGCACCCTGGTCAAAGGCCCGTTTAAGGGAAATCCTGGCGCGGCGACACTTTTCCATCTATCCACTGGGGCATTTTTGGTCCTTTTCCTTGGCCTGGCATGGCCGGGATGGCTACAGAATCCTCCTTTTGGTCCGAGGACCTGGGGTTATGAGCCGAATCCGTCCTGGATACGGGCCGGCGAGGTGATCCAGGGTTGGATCAAGTCGGGGGCCCTCAAGGAACAGCCAACCGTATCCGTTTCCTCCAGGGGAATGGCCCGGGCATTGGGTTGGATGCATCCGGGCATTCGCTTTGTGGTGGACGCCGCTTTGTCGGGTGAGGACAACCGGGCCACACCCGGCCGCGGAGTCGGGTCGCAAGGGCGCTCCGATTTGATTTTGGCAATGGATGTGGATCGGGGACGGTGGCTCAACGCCGCGTCAAGAATGATCTTTGCCATGCCGGACTGGAACCTGGTGGCGCTTGAAGGTTCGATGTCCCTTTATGCACCGAAGGCTTACGAAAAACTTCCTCCGGTAAATCCGGAACAGTTAGCCTTTCAAATTCTTCCGAACCAGCCCAGCGAGGATAATTTTCGCGACTCACCCATTCCTGAAGAGACCCAGGACCAGTGGTGGCGACCGTTCGTATTTTCCGTGCCCTCATGGACACCCAACCGGGATTTTGCGGAAATTTGCATGTTTTTGGCCGAAAGGGAAAGGCGGCTCGCCCCGGGTCTTGTCCTTAGGGATTGGGTAAGCGCCCAAACCTGCGCCACCCTGTTGGCTGGCGCGTCCTGGACGGTTGGGGCCGCTCCACTTGACGCGACGATGCGGCTACAGATGCCTGGTCCAATCCGGGGCCCGGAAACCCCCGCCAATGCTCCGCTCAAGATGGTGGAAATGTTTGTCCTTTCGCTCCAGGAACGATTTGCCTACGCGATGGCAAAACCCTCGCCAGCCCCCACCTACCTGGCAATCCAGGCCTTGCGTCGGGAATCGGCAATGCATCCCGAGGATGACCAGGCCCGGTTTCTACTGGGAGAGGCGTATTCGATGCTTGGGACCCAAACACGCGAAATGTCCTGGACCACCAGGCTGCCCGGACTGATCCAGCTTCGACGGATCCAGGCCGCACGCGCCTTTGCCGAGGCCACCCGGCTCAATCCCAATAACGCGGAGGCCCACCTGAGGCTCGGGATTCAATACCGCGAATTTGGCTATTTGGACCTTGCTTTGGCCGAAATGCGCCAACATGAACAGATTATGGCCCTTCGTGGAATTCCCGC
>CAWUOD010000587.1:0-2635 GCA_963923115.1 uncultured Singulisphaera sp. | reverse complement strand
GAGGGCGATTGGAAAAAGTTGATGGGGGCCATGGTGCGAATGTTTGGAAAAATGGGCCAACTAACACCCCAAACCACGCGCTAAGCGCCCAAAGAAGGTGGCAGGATGCCCACCATCCTTGGCATTTCCTGTTTTTACCATGACAGCGCGGCGGCGATTGTGCGCGATGGCGCGATCGTTGCCGCGGCGCAAGAGGAACGCTTCACACGCAGGAAACATGATCCGTCATTTCCCGCCAACGCGATCGATTATTGCCTCCGCGAAGCCAAAATAACTATTTCCGATGTCGATTATGTAGTTTATTATGAAAAACCGCTAACAAAATTCGAGCGATTGCTCGAGACATATCTTGCGTTTGCGCCCCGTGGTTTTTCAAGCTTCCAGATGGCCATTCCGGCCTGGATCAGGGACAAGGTCTTCCTCAGGGGGCGAATTCGCAGGGAACTGGGCAAGTATTGCAAAGCCCCGCTTCTTTTCACGGACCACCACGAGAGCCATGCGGCCAGCGCGTTTTTCCCATCCCCATTCGAGGAGGCATCCATCCTGACGGTGGACGGAGTGGGCGAATGGACCACAACAACGATAGGGAAAGGCTCCCGTTCCAGGATTTCCAACCTGAAAACGATCTCCTTCCCCCATTCTTTGGGACTTTTATATTCCGCTTTTACCCATTATTGCGGGTTCAGGGTGAATAGCGGCGAATACAAGCTAATGGGACTTGCCCCCTATGGCAAACCCATTTATCGGGAAAAAATCCTGGAGCATTTGATTGATTTGCGCGAGGACGGCAGCTTCCGGATGGACATGCGGTATTTCCGGTATTGCCAGGGCCTGACGATGACAGGAAGCAGGTTTCACAATCTTTTTGGGGGCCCTCCACGCAAACCCGAATCCCGAATCGAACAGCGCCACATGGATCTTGCGGCAAGCATCCAATCGGTAACCGAGGAAACGATTCTCAAGCTTGCCGTTCATGCGCGACAAATCACACAATGCAAAAACCTGGTGATGGCGGGGGGAGTGGCACTCAATTGTGTGGCCAACGGGGTGCTTGATCGAGCTGGCATATTCGATTCGATTTGGGTGCAGCCCGCGGCGGGCGATGCGGGTGGCGCCTTGGGAGCCGCGCTTTTTGTTTGGCACCAATTGCTGGAGAAACCAAGGGACTATTTCCATCGGGATACGATGAATGGAAGCTTCCTTGGGCCCTCTTTTTCACAGGACCAAATTCGACAGTTTTTAATTAAGACGGGGGCGTCCTATCGTGAATTTGAGTCGCAGGGCTCCATGGTTGATGTTGTGGCGGGAGAACTGACTTCCGGAAAAATTGTCGGATGGTTTCAGGGACGAATGGAGTTTGGACCAAGGGCGCTTGGCGCGAGAAGCATTCTGGGAGATCCACGGTCCACCAAAATGCAATCCATGATGAATCTGCGCATTAAATTCCGTGAAAGCTTCCGTCCCTTCGCGCCTATTGTAATGGCGGAATTTGCCGACCAGTGGTTTGAAATGAGACCTCAACAGGAAAGCCCTTATATGCTCCATGTGGCCCCCGTTCTAAAGCCGCATCAAACCCCAATTTCCGAGGAAGCCCTTTCAACCATGACCTCGGATCCGGATCTTTGCAAGCGGGTGAATGTGGTTCGCTCAGTCATTCCCGCGGTGACCCATGTTGACCATTCGGCCCGAATCCAAACCGTGGACAAGATCCGAAATCCCCTGCTTCATCAATTGCTGGATTGCTTTCGTCAATTGACTGGTGTCCCCATTTTGGTCAACACAAGTTTCAACATCCGGGGAGAGCCGATTGTCTGCTCCCCCGAAGATGCTTATAGATGTTTTTGCGGCACCGAAATGGATATTCTTGTGCTGGGCAATTTCATTATTTACAAATCGGATATTCCATCAGCGGATCTTGCCACTCATTCCAAGCAATATCTTTCCCAATTTGAATTGGATTAGAAGGGTCCTGGCCATGAGAATGGATGAATTGGACTGGAATCCAGGCGTTACAAAATTGCGCCAATTTGCCATACTGATTATCTTGTTTGGGGTCCTCGGATTTTGGGCCAGTTGGACCAAAGGACCGACCAGTTTGGCTTTGCAATTTGCCCTTCTCGTATTCGCTGGATTGGGCCTTTTGGGAATGTTTCTTCCTTTGCTTTTGCGGTGGCCTTTTGTGATTTGGACAGTGGCGGCATTCCCCATTGGATGGATGGTTTCCAAAATAATTCTGCTAGCGATCTTTTTTTGTATATTTATGCCCATTGGTTTATTTTTCCGAATTCTTGGAAGGGATGCCCTCAACCTGGGTCCCACCAAACGAAAATCCTTTTGGATTGAGGCCCCGGCCAAAATCGAACCCAACCGATATTTCAGACAATACTGAAACCCCGAAACGAGAAGACAACCATGGAATCCGAGTTTGAAAAAAGGGCAAAACAAAACTCAAAAGTCGGAGTCCTGGGCGAATTTTGGGGATTCCTGGCCAACAACAAAAAGTGGTGGCTCCTCCCGATCCTGATAACCCTTGGCCTTGTTGGGGTCCTGATTTTCCTTTCCAGCACTGCGGCGGCCCCATTCATCTACACCTGTCTCTTATACACATCTGACGCTGCCGACGATACTCCTTGTG
>CAWUOD010000586.1:0-2646 GCA_963923115.1 uncultured Singulisphaera sp. | reverse complement strand
GTGTAACCAATTGAACCAATTTGAGTCCCTTAGCAGCAATGGCCTTTCCCAATTCATTGGATTCATCCCAGGGGAGATCGGGGACAATAAATCCTGAAAAGCCGGCTTCCTTGGCCAGGTCCAGAAAAGTTTCCACTCCCTGTTTCAAAATGAGGCTGAAGCTGACCATGGCGACAAGGGGAATGGGGCGATTTTGGTACGCCTCGGTTTGCGTGATGGATTTGGCCAAAGCCCAGATTTGGGTCGATTTGAGTTTTTTGGAAAGGGCCCTGGTGTAAGAGGCCTGGATGACAGGGCCGTCGGCGATCGGATCGCTGTAAGGAAAACCTATCTCGATAATGTCCGCTCCGTTTTTGATCAAAACTTCGCAAACTCGAAGACTAATTTCCGTGTCGGGGTCGCCTGCCGTGACAAAGGGTATGAAGGCCTTTTTGCCCGAGGCGCGAAGTGCGGCGAATGTGGCATCTATCGGATGAACAGATTGCGAATGGAGGCTCATGAATGTGTCTTTTGATTTTGGGGTACAGGAGGTAAATCCCCGGGTTTGAACCCAAGGCCAGGAGCTTTTTGGTGGTTTGGGTTTTATTCGTGGTCATGCCCCAACAATCGGGCAATTTCATAACAATCCTTGTCACCTCGGCCCGAGAAGCAAATTACAACCACATCATCTGGTTTGCCTTTGGCGGCGATACGCATGGCTTCCACCACGGCATGAGAGGTTTCAAGGGCAGGCAAAATTCCTTCCAGGCGGGAGCAAAGTTGGAATGCATCCAAAGCCTCCTGATCATTGACGCTGGTATAGCGAACCCGGTTGGTGTCCTTCCAAAAACTATGTTCGGGTCCCACACCTGGATAATCGAGGCCAGCGGAAACGGAATGGACATCCGAGGTTTGTCCATCCTCGTCCTGAAGAACATAGGAATATGTTCCGTGCAAAACACCAGGTTTACCGTAACTAAGGGTTGATGAGTGGTCACCCGTGGAGGCGCCCCTTCCCCCCGCTTCAACGCCGATCAATTCCACCGATTTGTCATCCACAAATGGGTAAAAAATTCCGGCCGAATTGCTTCCGCCACCCACACAGGCAACCACGAATTCGGGAAGTTTGCCAATTTGCTCAAGGCATTGCTGGCGGGTTTCACGACCAATAACCGCCTGAAAATCCCGCACGATTTGAGGAAAAGGGTGTGGGCCCACCACGCTGCCGAGAATGTAATGGGTATCGCCAACGGTGGCCATCCAGTCACGCATGGCCTCGTTTACGGCATCTCGAAGGGTGCGGGAACCGGTGGTGACGGGTTCCACCTTTGTACCCATGGCGCGCATCTTGAAAACATTGAGCTTTTGGCGCCGTACATCTTCTTCGCCCATGTAAACAACACACGGAAGGCCAAAAAGGGCGCAAGCAGTAGCGGTGGCGACGCCATGCTGCCCTGCGCCTGTCTCTGCGATGATTCGCTTTTTTCCCATCCGTTTGGCAAGCAAGGTCTGCCCAATACAGTTGTTGATTTTGTGCGCGCCGGTGTGGTTCAAGTCTTCCCTTTTCAGGTAGATCCTTGCCCCTCCAGCATGTCGGGTTAGCCTGTCCGCAAAATATAGGCGGGAAGGGCGCCCCACGAATTCGTTGAGCCATTTATCCACTTCTGCCAAAAATGAGGGATCAGCAATTGCGGTTTTATAAGCCGTTTCAAGCTCCTTTAGGGCCTCGACAAGGGTCTCGGGCACATACTTTCCGCCATAAGGACCAAAACGCCCATGGATATCGGGAAAAGCGGATAGTCGATTGTTAACAGCAGTTGTCATGGACGGTCTCATCTTTCCCGGAAGGGCTGCATGGAGTCTTATAACCCTATTATTTGATGGGGTGGACCGGAACTGGTCAAGAAACCAATTGGAATTGCGATTTCAATGGGAAATTTCTGGGAGGGGTAAAAAATGCCGGAGCTGCCGGAAGTGGAGACAATTGTGCGAGACCTCCGTCCCCTTCTTGCCGGAAGGACTGTCAAGACGGTGGAGAAAACCCCGGAGGCTTTAAGGCGAAGTATGAAATGCCCCTGGAAGAAGCTTCTTGCGGGAAGGACTTTCAAAGATATATCCAGGAGGGGGAAATGGATTGTCCAACACCTCGAAAATGGCTCCCATTTTTTGATTCACCTTGGGATGACAGGGCAATTACAAGTTCATCCCAAAGGTCATTGGAATGCCGACCATATTCACATGGTGCTTTCTCTGGACAACAAAACCCAATTGATGTATCGGGATATCAGGCGGTTCGGCAATGTTCAAATAGTGCCCTCGGACAGTAGTTTGCAGGATTTCTGGGATGCCCAAAAGCTGGGGCCGGAACCTTTTGGATTGGACCCGAAATACTGGGCAAACAGGTTAAAAGGATCCAGCCGCAATCTCAAAGCCCTCCTTCTTGATCAGACACTTTTGGCAGGCGTGGGAAATATTTACGCGGACGAGGCTCTTCACCTGGCACGATTACACCCGGGAACCAGGGGCCATGATCTCTCCCCGTTACAAGTGGAGGATTTGAGGATTGCTATTGAGGGTGTATTAACCGAGGCCATCCAAAACAGGGGAAGTACCATTCGTACTGTCTCTTATACACATCTCCGAGCCCACGAGACCAGAGAGGATCTC
>CAWUOD010000585.1:0-2647 GCA_963923115.1 uncultured Singulisphaera sp. | reverse complement strand
CCAGATTCCCAGCCATTTTGGGATATCCGTAGTTATGATTGACCCAAGGTTCTTTGGCATTTGCCACTTGTCGATCCCCCTAACAAACGGTGTTCCCGGTCGTAATTATTTGGCACGGCTTGTTGACTTTTTGGCCTTTCGGGGTGAAACTTAAATCAAAGGACTGGGGAACCCGGTCGGCATGTGGCCTCGGCGGAACGCCGGGGCCATTGGCTTTTAAGGGTATGTTATCAACCCAATTCCCTCAATTTGGCCGGATGGGGACCTATCCAACTTCTTCTCGATGATGGCAAAGGCACGATTTTTTTGGGTGGGGTTCAGGATGTACCTTCCCACCGGTCTGGAAGTAAGGTCCGCTAATTGTAAGCCGGATGAATTGATCGGTTTGGGTGCAAAGACAATTTGAAATGGCAAGAAATCATTTCGGTAATTTTCACCATCGCAAACCCGCCTGAATTCAAGCTCCAATTCGTCATCTTCCCTTTTGCCGCGAGCTTCAAAAATGACATGCGTAGTGCCCAATTCTGGCTCAAGCGTTCGAAGATGTTTTTCAGCCTGTTCCAAGCCAAGTCGCATTGCAAAGTGATAAGGATTTCGGCCCGATGCGTGCTTTTTGGCAAAATCCGCTTTGCGAATTACCACAGCTATTATCGTGAATGGACTTTGATTCACCCAGCCATCAAGATCGGCCATGAATTCCTGACGCCGTGAGGTATCGGTTAGAAATGTAAATGGGCCAGAGGCTTTGCGGATTTCCCTCTCGTGAAAAACAACCATGTCATGACCGAAGTATTTGAACTTGATCCTTTGCAACGCAGGCACAATCTGGTTGATGTAGTCATCCTTACGAAAAATGCAGAAGGTCAGGACAAATGCAGGGAACTCGGGATGAAATTTGACCAGACTGTGGTCACCGCTTTCATCGACATAAAGGACATAGTTGCTAAACGGTTTGACCTGGGCATTCATTGTTGTCCACCCTATTTGGGTTGATGGTCCTGATGATGGGATAATTCAATATGTCAAACCGCCTGGGATAAACCTCAATTTTGGACAGGAAAAGGATGAATTCTGGACAAATCCTCCGCGAGTTCCTCTCTCTTCTTTTCCAGATCATACTGTGCTTGAATATTGATCCAGAACTCCGGACTTGTGCCGAAAAATTTTGAGAACCGAAGCGCAGTTTCCACCGAGATCGAGCGCTTTCCCCGAATGATTTCCGAGATTCGGGTTTGATCCAGCAATGTGCTTTTGGCAAGCTTGTAGGCGGAAATACCCATGGGATTCAAAAAATCTTCCAGAAGGATTTCGCCTGGATGAATGGGTGTAATTCGTTCTTCCATGTCCGTCTCCTGGTGGTAATCCACAATGCCTACTTTGAGCGCATTTCCATTTTCCCAAAGAAAACAGATCCGCCCCTTTTGATGGGTATTGGGATCATTAATCCGGATGCTCCATTCGTCTTTTCTGTCTCCCAAAAGTTTTTCCAACCGGATTCCCTGAGGTACCCGCAAATCGGTCAGGGCTTTTGCGGAATGGATCTGGATCAGTTTCCGCTTCGCAGTCCGCGGAATGTCGTCCGGCAGAAGCTGCGAAAACCTTTTATTCCAGATGGCCTCTGTCTCGGAATTCGCCCAGGAAAGGATCATAATTTAATAGTATCGTTATGCAATAGTATTGCCAAACATTATTGGGCATAGGTGGCAGAAAGTTGCTCCAGGGAGAGATACCCCGCCCTCCCGTTTCGGTCCATGCTTGACTCCCCGGACCCGGATGGGCTAGCCTCAAAGGGATTGGGAGGGGTGCCGGGTCGATATTTACCCGTTAGTTTCCCTTTTCATGATCGATTCAAGCCCCGTTGCAAGGAAGGACAGGGTCCATGTTTCCGGCCGAAATCATGGAGGAAGTGCGCCAGCTGTCCCCCGGGGCGCTCTGGACCGCTGTCGGGATCGCTTTTGTTTTCCTTCTTTTTGGCTATCAGCTTTACAAATTCTGGATCGTTTTGGGATCCACCGTGGCCTCGGGGTTTATTGGTCTGAGCCAGGGGCCTGTCTGGGGTGTTCATCCGGTGGTGGGAGCCGTGATGGCCGGACTGGCGGGGGGGATTTTGTCCCTATCGCTCTTTCGACTTTTCGCTTTCCTCTCAGGAGGCGCGGCTTTGGCCCTTGTCACAGGTTTGGTGACTCCCGGACCCGGGGAGCTCCTCGTTCTTTTTGTGGTGGGAGGGCTGATCGCGCTCCTTCTCGAAAGGCTCTGGATGGCGCTCGCTTCGAGCTTTCTGGGGGCTTGGCTGTTGGGATTTGCCCTGTTGGGACTTCTTGATCTTGGGCACAAGATCGACTCCCTGAAATGGGTGGCGGAGAACAACAATCTGTTGCCTGTTTTGGTGGGCGCCGGGACACTTCTTGGCGCGGGGGCCCAATACTGGATCTATCGTTGGACCCATGCCCGAAATCCCCAGTACAACGACCTGGGCCAGCCCATTCAGGGGATGCCTCCCGGGAAATACCCGGCACATTATGCGGGCTCGGGTTGGGGAAATCCGATCGGACGCTGGGGCCGTCATTAGTGTAAAAATTGTCGTGAGGGCCATGAAGCGGGGAGGCCGCCATGTCATTTAGATAAGGACACGGCGGGCGCTATTAGC
>CAWUOD010000584.1:0-2649 GCA_963923115.1 uncultured Singulisphaera sp. | reverse complement strand
CGGAAACGGGTTGGAGCGTATCTGACGCCACATTTATCAACGAAACGGTGAAGGCCATGCAAGAAATGGCCAATATCGACTCAAATCGGATCGTTGCCCATGGATTTGCCCAAGGAGGCCAAATGGCAGGCTATCTTGGTATGGGCGGTAAGGGACTGTATAAGGGTGTCGCGGCTATTGGCGCGATTCCCGCCAATACTCCACGGGAAGCCCCGGAAAATCCCCCTGCATTTTTCCTCTCGACGGGCGACCGTGATCCCCAGATGGAAGCCATAAAAACCGCCCAAAGCACGCTAAAAAATCTGGGTATACAAACTTTTATTTACATTATGCCCCAAAGCGGCCAGCAATATCTTGAGTTGGGAGGGCTGGACATCCTTAATCGCTGGATTGAGGCGCTTGACGGAATATGAAAAAAACATTGTTTTGGATTTCAATAATTTTACTGTGTGGTTGTGGCTCCAATGAAAAAAATGACCCTGATATTACAAAAATTGCGGTTGATAAAAACATAGATAACCAAAAGATTGTTCATGAAATTTCCGCTGAAAAAAAACCATTAAAAACTAATATCGTCCAGATTGGTCCAAATGTTTTCCTTGAAATTCAAGGCGAAAAAAGAACTGTGGTGGTCAGCTCGAAGGTTGTTCGTCGTGAAGGTTTTTTGGAATTGCTACTCTGTCGGGAAAAGACAAAGGAACACGAGTCAATTTTGGCAGCTTCGGTTGATGCCAGAGATCTTCATCAGGCTATGTTGTCCGCCGGATTAAAGCCCGGAAATCCGGTTCAATTCCAACCCGAATACAAACCGGCAACGGGTGTACCCCTTGATATCAAACTTCGCTACACTGATTCATCGGGAAATAATCAAATTGTTCCTGCCCGGGATTGGGTCAAAAAATCGATGACCAATAAAACACTCGAGGCCACTTGGGTTTTTGCTGGAAGCAGGCTTGTCCCAAACACCATTGACAGCAAGTCTCCTCCGTATTTTCTTGCAAATGATGGCGATTTAATAAGCATTAGCAATTTTGAATCTGCCTTGATTGATGTATCTGTAAAAATTTCAAGCGCAAACTCAGATTTGGGTTACGAACCAATGACCGAAAAAATTCCGAAATTGGGGACAAATGTTGCTATTCTAATTGAAGCAAAGGATAAAAAACCCTGATTTGACATTTATATTGTAAATTTTATCGATCATTTTTTAAATGTAATAGAAAACGAGTGTCACGAATCAACCAAATAATAAATATAATACTTCCAATAGGTGCGGCTGAAAGAATTACAGGAAAGGCTGGGGCAAAAAAAATGGTGAATTCTCTTTGGGCAAGCACCAATAAAAAAGCGAATGAAACAGTTAAAATGAAACTTTGCCCATTCAGACGACAATTCTGAACATTCGTAAATTGCCGCACAAATGCCCAGCATAACATCGGCGCGAAAAGCCCATAGGTCGGCAATTCTGTTGCGGGCCCAAAAACCATTAGCCATGCCAAACCAAGTGCCAAGGTCCTGGGATACCAGTCCACGGGAGGAAGTGATCTCCAAATAAACGCGAATAAAAGACAACAAAGGCCGGTTCCTGCTTGGACAAATTTGTAAAGGCTTGGTGCTGAACAATTCCAAAATTGGGGATCATATTCCCCGGGCCGGATCCATTCAGCAATGGACAAAATAACAAACCAAAAATCCCGATAACCAGGCCAACGAATATCATGGGTCGATTGCAAATGCCTTCCCCATTCCAAATATTGCCAAATTACCGTTTCAGGAGGCCTTGTCAAAAAAGGCAAGATCGCAAATAATAAAAAAATTAAAATAATTCTCCATAACATTGAAAAAGGCTTAAGAATTAAAAGCAAAGCAACGACAGGTAAAACAGTCGATTTTAAAACACAAGCAATAGAGAATAATAAAGCGCTTTGGCCAGATTTGTTTTGATAGATATTAATAGTTCCAAAAACCAGTAAAAAACCAATAATCGCATTCGATTGATGGTTCCAAAGACCACTTAATGCACAAAGAAGCGCCATGATACCGCCAATTCCCCAATCGGAATTTGATGGCCAAAATGTGCCAGCCATTAATTTACAGGCATAGAAAACCGCGCAAACCGATAGAATTCCCCAAATCAACGGCCCAAAAACGGGTCCAAATAAAACAAAGGGCTCGAACAGAAAAACAGCCGAAGGGGCGTAGCGGAAAAAATCGATGCCTGGGTATTTTGCATAAAGTGATTCATCCGACCACCAATGCTTGACTCCATCAACATAAACTCCAAAAACAGATTGTTTTCCAGGAATTGCCAATGACTTGATAATCAAGGCAATGAGAAAAACACTCCAAAGGGTAAAACATATTCGCCAAATAAAAGAAAATTTTGTTCCACCTGCAATAAAAAACAAACCCTTTAGATCGGCAATTCTCAATAGATTACTCTTTTGAAATGAATTTATTTAAAAATGGCAAGATTATCCGGGTGAACACCTGGTCAAAAATCAGTAAGGCTGTCCAATCCACAATTCCAACCTTGGCTCGGGAGTGAAATGAATTCCTTCACAACTCGCCGGAAGCAGGAAAGTATCCCCAAGCCTTAGGGTTTCTTCCCTTCCCATGTAAGCAGCCTGTCTCTTATACACATCTGAC
>CAWUOD010000583.1:0-2652 GCA_963923115.1 uncultured Singulisphaera sp. | reverse complement strand
TTGGAGGCGGCGCCTTCCCCAAAAGAAGGAGCATCGTCTGAGGCGGCAGGACGCATGTTGAATTCGAGTTTCCAGGCCTGGTTGGCTTCACGGCCAACAAGCTCAAGCTCGAGGGTTCCGATCTCGGTGGGCAGAGCGGCCAGGTGCACCGTGACGGTTTTCGAGGCGGAGCTTTTGCCTGCCCGCAATCGGGTTTGCAAGTCCCCTTGCGCCAACAACTCCCCTTCGCGGGCAAGGATCAGATCGCCCGGCTTGTCCTTGGGTCTGGTGGTGGAACTATGAAGCGCAAAGCGAACGGGTTCCCCCAGGGTCAGCTCCAGCTCAGGCTTCGTCAGAACCACCTGGACTCCCTCCTCAGCCTGGCGGGGAAGCACGCACAAAAGGGAGTGTCGCCCCTCGGCATCGGGGGCATCAGCCAAAGCGACATAGTAGCTGCGGGCGCTTCCACCCTGGACCCTTTTTCCTCCGGTGGCTTTGAGCCAGGCAAAATGCGCCGCTCCACGGGCAACCGCAAGGTCCAATGATCCGGGAACCAACACCCTCAAGGGTGCCGTGGTTTCGAATCGCGGATACCAGCGACCGAGAACCTGAATAATACGCTCGCGCAGGGCCGAAGCGTGGAAGACACCGCCGTTAAAAAGAACCGCATCCGGGCCTTTATCTCCGGGGAGATGATTGCTAAGAAATGCCGCCAGATGACGAGTGATGGCGGGATCGCGGGCAAAAGGAAGCCCGGCGTCCACCAGGCCGGATCGGCCCGCGCCAGTTGGCAAATCCGTTCGTTCGCAAACGGGGAGCAACCCGTCCAATAGGACCTGATCGAGATCCGCGCGGGAGATTTTTGTGGAGAGGGTTCCCGCCATAAGCGCCCTGCCGCGCCCGGTGACTGTCACGGTCGCCTCATTCATTTCCGGTCGGGAGAAGAGCGCCTCCTTGGCAGACCGGCAGGCCATGACCATTTGTGACAATTGGGCCCCATCAAGACGCGTGTTAAGCCGCGATTCGGCGAAATGGGCCAGCGTCCTGTCCATATTGTCGCCTCCCAAAAGGAGGTGGTCGCCCACAGCTTTTCGGGACCAGGCCAGTTCGCCCTCGACGCTGGTGGCCTCAATCAGGGTAAAGTCGGTCGTCCCACCCCCGACATCGACCACCAACACGGTCATGCCCGGCTCGAATGTCGCAGCCTCCCCGGGGTGTTCGGAAAGGAAGTGGTAAAAGGCCGCGAGAGGCTCCTCCAATAGCGTTGCCTTGGCCAGGCCGGCTTTGCGGGCGGCATCGAGGGTGTGACGACGCGCCTGATCCTCAAACGAGGCGGGGATGGTGATGACAACATGCTGATCGGCAAGCTTGGCCCCCCTGTGGGCTTGCTGCCAGGCCTCGGCCATATGGGACAAATACGAGGCGGAGGCGTCCACCGCGCTGATCCGTGTTTGTCCCTCGGGCGCCTGCCAGGGTAAAAGCGGAGCCGCTGGATCCGCTTTGGGATGGGCCAGCCACGATTTGGCGGAACTGATCATCCGTCCCGGAACCCGGGCACCCAAGGTGCGAGCCACATCGCCCACCCAAGGCAAGGGGGACGCCCCCCAGGGGAGTCGGCCCACACCTTCGGCAAATTCGCCTTCGCCTGGCAAATATCCAAAGGATGGAAGGAGCGGACGGTCGGCGGCCTGATCGGGCTGGACCAGTTGGACCATACCCAAAGGCTGGGATTGCCCATTGGGGGAGCCAGCGGGAACAAATGCCAAAGCGCAATTGGTGGTTCCGAGGTCAATTCCAACAAAGTGCTTCTTCATGGGGTGTGGCAAAATCCCAAAGGGATGGAGTGGGCGCAATTTGGGGTATTTTAGGTGTCTGGCTCGGGAACGGCTTGAAATCCCGGTAACGAAAACCATGAAATCAGCCGTTGCAAGCCAAACGCGGGCAAGGATTTATAAACCGGATTTGGCGGCAAAGCCATCCCCGGACGAATCTCCATGGCGGCCATCGGGTGGGAAAGAGTAAGCTGCACACCATGAAGGATTCTCGCAAAAGATCCGGGGGAGCAAAGGCCATGGGAAAACGACACAAAACCCGGGAAAAACCGCGACCTTTATCCTGCCTGGGCCACCTTACGGGGCGTTTTTCCGCTTATTGCGCCCTGGGCCTGGCTGTTATTGGAGTTTGCGGTTGCCAATCGGTCCCGGGGGGCCAAGGGGCCACCGCAGGGGCGGCAGGCCATCTTTGGTTGGCTGGGAATGGCGTCCGGGACTATCCGGTACCCAAAACGGTCGCCGCGAAAGCGGTCCAGGACACTATGACCCAAATGGGCATGACCACTGTTCGAGCTTCCCATTCCGTCGTTGAGTCGAATCTGGAATACAAGGCTCTGGATGGCACCGCGGTCGGAATCCACCTCGAAGAGGAGCATCCTCCGGCTCCAGAGATCGCCGTTCGAACGGTGATTTCCGTGCGTGTGGGCGCATGGGGTGATGACATCAAAACCGATCAGATTTTTTTGGCGATCAGCAATGCTCTTAGCTTGCCGGTGGCTCCGGGTGAACAGGCCCCAGGAAGATTATCTCCCATCGCGGTGGGCCCCACACAAAGCGACTCAGCCGGCCCCGTTTCCAACTCGATTCCCGGCACGGTAATTTATCCGGGTGCCTCCCCTGC
>CAWUOD010000582.1:0-2660 GCA_963923115.1 uncultured Singulisphaera sp. | reverse complement strand
TTTGGAGCTCGGACATAAGCAGTGTCTTTACTCCCAATTCCCTGATGGGCCGCATCGGACCATCGGTGGATTGGAAGATTCTCAATTATGGACGATTGCTGAACAATATTCGGGTTCAGGATTCGAAATTCCAATCTCTTGGGGCCGCCTACCAACAGACCGTACTCAACGCGGGACGCGAGGCGGAAAACGGACTCATCGAATACATCAAGGCGGATGAGGCGGCGAAGCTTCAGGCCAAAGCCGTCGACGCGGCGATGAAATCCGTTGAATTGGCAAAAATCCAATACCTTGAGGGAACGGTCGACTTCAACCGGGTCTACCTTCTTGAGCGCGAAGCCGTCAAAGAGCAGATCCTGCTCAACGATAATTTGGGACTGGTTTCCCAGGGGATCATCCACACCTATCGGGCGCTGGGCGGTGGTTGGGAAATGCGTCTTGAGGAGCCTGCTCTTGGTGAGATGGAGCAACGCCCAAGCCCGCGCACCGAAGGTGCGTTCTCCAACGACTATGACAGGAAACCGCGGCCTGCCGGATTTGGCTATTGGCGTGAGCTGTTTCAAAGGCACAAGGCGCCTTAAGGGATTCATTACCAGGGAAAGTCCCGATAGGGGAATTTCCCATTTCTTGTTTTTTCGGCAAGACCATTCGCTGTTTAGGCTTGGTGACCCTGGGTTTCCTGATGTTCGCCGGTCCCCGCGGGAGTTGTTTTGGTTTCTGATTTTGGCACGGGTGGTTTTGCGAAGTAGAGGACGCTGTAGAAGAAGACAGGTGTCAGAAAGATTCCAAAACCGGTCACGCCCAGCATTCCGCAAAACACGGTTTGTCCCAGGGTCTTTCGCATTTCGGCGCCAGCCCCCTCGGCGACCACAAGTGGCACGACACCAAGGATAAAAGCAAACGAGGTCATCAAAATTGGACGAAGTCTCAGGGTGCAAGCTTCGAGGGCGGCCTGACGGAGGGGTTTTCCCTCCTCGCGAAGCTGCTTGGCAAATTCAACAAAAAGGATGGCATTTTTACAAGCCAGGCCAACCAGCACCACGAAGCCGATCTGGCCAAAAATATTGACATCCATTCCCGCCTGCAGGAGACCGAATATGGCCGACAAAAGGCACATCGGAACCACAAGAATCACGGCGAAGGGAAGCGCCCAGCTTTCATATAGGGCGGCCAGGACGAGGAAAACAAGGACCACACCCAGCGCGAAAAGAAGCATAGCGGTGTTGCCCGAACGGATCTGCATATAGGCCATCTCCGTCCAATCGGCGGACATAAGGCCGGGTATTTCCCCCGAATCCTGGAAATTGTCAAATTTCGACCTGAGATTGGCAAGGGCAGTCGTGGAGCTGACCCCCGGTGCCGGTTCGCCAAGTATCGCGGCAGCGGGATAGAGGTTATAGCGCATCACCAGGCTTGGGCCGGTGGAGGATTGCGCCCGCATCAATGTCGCCAGGGGGATGATGTCCCCATTGTTGTTTTTGACCTTGAGTTGATTAAGGATTTCGTTGATCTCGGTCCGGTTTTTTCCATCCGCCTGGATGTTCACCTGCCAGGACCGGCCAAACCGGTTGAACTGATTGACATAGTAGGATCCCAGGTTGACCTGAAGGGTTTGAAACAGATCCTGGATGGAAACGCCCAGGGAGACAACCTTGTCGCGGTCGATATCCAGCCAAATCCAGGGTGTGTCCGCACGGTAGTTGGTGAAAATGCCCCGAAATTGCGGATCATTCCCGGCGTCAAATGCCAATCGGTCTGTGGCCTCCTGAAGCGCCCTTCCGCCATAATCCCCCCTGTCCTCAACCACCAGCTTGAATCCTCCCACCGTTCCCAGTCCATCGACAGGCGGGGCGCCAAAGACCTCGATTCGCGCGTCGGGAACAAGTTTTTCCCAGGTGTCTTTCAGGCGCCTCGAGACGGAGTCCGAGGAGCCCTCCTCGCCTTTGCGTTCCGAGAACCCTTTTAGCATCACATACATGGCGCCCCAGTTGGGGGAGTTGGCACCGAAAACAAGCGATTGTCCGGCAATGGAAACCGTGTGGGTCACAGCCGGATCCTTTGATGCCGTTTCCTCCATTTGGTTGATGATCCTGCTTGTCCGCTCCAGCGAGGCGCCATCGGGAAGGGTGATATTCACGATGAGATATCCCTTGTCCTGCTGGGGTATGAATCCCGTTGGGGCTGATTGGAACATTCCCGCCGTAAGCCAGAGCATTCCAATATACGCGATCAAAACCAGGAGGCTCACACGAAGGGCGCCACCGACGATGGTTCCATAGACCCGGTTGACAATGTCGAATCCCTTGTTGAACAGAAAGAAAAACCAGCCAAGGGTCCAACGCAACAAAAGATCCATTGGATCGGATTTGGCATGTTTTGGCTTGAGCAACAAAGCTGCCAGTGCCGGGCTCAGGGTTAGGGAGTTCATCGCGGAAAGAAGCGTCGAAACCGCGATGGTCAGCGCGAATTGACGAAAGAATTGGCCGACAATCCCGGAGATAAAGGCGCAGGGGACAAAAACCGCCGTCAAAACCAAAGCCACACCAAGCACCGGGCCGGTGACCTCCTCCATGGCTTTTACCGAGGCGTCCCGCGGGGAAAGCCCCATCTCCATCCAGCGTTCCACATTTTCCACCACGACAATCGCACTGTCTCTTATA
>CAWUOD010000581.1:0-2661 GCA_963923115.1 uncultured Singulisphaera sp. | reverse complement strand
TTTTCTTCCCTTTTAAATCCAAGCTTTTTTTCTGACAAAATTTCCAAAACTTTTGAATTACCAGACCCAAATCCTTTATCATTTTCTTTCTTATTTTTATCCAAATTACCTGTTACAATTTTATTTTTAACAAATTCTTCCACCCTATACCATTTACCACGGGAATCCTGGATTTTCGAGCCTCCCCTTATTTTGCCAATCTTATGGCTAAATATTATATCCTCGGCGCGGACATCCTCGAATACTTTCCCTTTTGAAGTAATAACTTTGTAAAGTTCCATTATCAATCTAAATCTTCGTTAATATAACCTTCATTGATACCACCAAATGCCGTCATGGCGTTTCTCGATATCACAATTGGCAAACTTCGAACACCACCATCGGCAAACACAAAATTCACAACCCCTGCATGTCCGGATCCAAAAGCGTAATTGGAAGGGCTCCAATAATTGGGATCCCGATGATCGGGTTGGAGTTGGGTCATATGGGTCTCGTCATAAAAAGGATTGGGAAATCGTATTGTATCCCAGTCCCATCCATCCGCGTAACCGGCATCGTCTGCGGGCTGGGCCCGTCCAAGATAAGTGAGATTGATGGCCTTCTCTCCCACCATGATTGTGTTGGATGTACCATCGGTTATTTCCGAAATGGATACTCCTCCCCGCTCCCAAATTGGCCGGATAATCCCATTCATATAACAACATTTACCATGAAACCTGTTGGCTTCTGTATGGGGATAAAACTGGTGCAAATTAGGATCGTAATGACTACCGGCACAGGAAGCGTAGTCGAGAGGAGCACAAACATCTCTCGATAAATTTTTCTTCATTTCATAATCCAGGGGAAATGGTTCATGCGTTCTTCTTGAAGGACAAACATAAAGCTTAACGCCCTTGGAATGAATTTCGTGATTCCGAACCGTGTCGCTGGATGAACGGCCTCCTTTCCAGAGATTTTGTTGATCAATATAAGGAAGAATCTGATAAGCCCATCCAGCTGTTTGTTTATTAACAACCTGGGGCGATCCGGCACGAAAAGCCACATCCGACCAACCCCATTGACCACCTGAGGGGAATTTTTGATGGGATGATTCATGAAGGTGCCATGCCAAACCAATCTGTTTCAAATTGTTAATGCACTGAACCCGTTGACTAGACTCCCTTGCCTTTTGAATAGCCGGAAGGAGCAATCCAATAAGCGACGCCACAATTGCAAGAACTACAAGCAGTTCAATAAGGGTGAACCCCTTCCTTACCGAATGAACAGCGCGATCCATGGCTGGGCTCCACAAGGACAGACTAATTATTTTGTTATCTGCCCGGTCTGTCACCATTTTTACAAATCCATGCCGAATCAAACTTTGCCCACCCACGCAATACACAAATACTTTTTGGATATATTGTTTTATATTTTTATTACTTTAAGCCATACCAAGTGGCAATCGATACATTTGTAATTCAATTTAAACAGACATTCACCACTGGCCATCAATGATCTGGCTGTCCAAATTCAATGCAAAACATCATAGGCAAACATAATTTTATTAAAAACATATTTAAAACTTATTGCAAAAAAAAAGATGGTTTTTTTGAATTTTTTGTATACAATTGATTATTGATATAAACACTTTGCAAAGGAAACTTTGATCGCCATCGGGATCGAGTAAAAAATGGAGTCACACTTGCTTTCTTTTTCTCCGGATTTTTCTCGATATAAGCCAACAATTGGGGGCCTAAAGATAAAACACGGAATCCCACGGGAAATTACGATAAACGGCGCACCAAAAATTAAAACGAAAATTTAGGACCCAAACGGGATGAGCACCCTCAAAACCAAATGAAAAAAAATGGGGACAGATCCCGAAGATATATACTGGTGTGATTCACAAAGAAAAGGAAGCCCCCTAAGGGATCTAAAAGAATCATGCCTGGGATGTAGACTATTTCCATGCCTTCGCCAAGCACAATTAGTCCGGAACACCTTGCCGCAATTCGGGAATCGGACCCCGATGCCTGGCAAAAATTGGTGGAAGAGTACTACTCTTTCGTTTACAAGATTTGTCGTAGAAAAAGAATTAACCCGGAAGATAGTGCGGACATTTGCCAAAATGTTTTTCGTTCCGTCTTCAAATCCCTACCCAATTTCCAAAAAACCGCTCAAAACCATAGCTTTCGTGCCTGGATCACCACTATTACCCAAAGGCGAATTGCAGATTTTATCTCTGTAGTAAGCCAAGCACCCAACGGAATGGGTGGTTCGGATGCCCATAATTTTTTCTCCGAAATCAACGCACCATCGGAGCCTTCCCACTCCTCCAAAATCCTTGGATCCCAACTTCCAAAGGCATATGACCCCAAAGTAATCGAATTGGTCCGCTGCGAATTTGAAAATACCACCTGGCAAGCGTTTTGGATGGTGGTTGTGGAGGAAAAAAGCGTGGTGGAAGTTTCGGAAAAGTTGCAAATCACTCCAAATTCCATCTATTTGGCAAAATCAAGAATTCTAAAACGATTACGGACCGCCCTCAAACTCCCATAAGCACTGAATGATATATGCCCTCAACCAATTCCGAACTTGCCAGCACAAACCTCAATTTTGAACTGGCGCTGATCCAGGGCTGTCTCTTATACACATCTGACGCTGCCGACGATACTCCTTGTG
>CAWUOD010000580.1:0-2663 GCA_963923115.1 uncultured Singulisphaera sp. | reverse complement strand
GCCGGATTTCAAAAATTCATGTTAAGGTTGGCGATCAGGTAAAGATTGGCCAGCTTTATATTTCCATCGAAGCTGGTGCTGCAGGGGCCAATTCTCCAACTCCGGTTGCGCCTCCCACTCCAAAGGTTGAACCCAAGGTGGAAGCCAAACCGGCAACCTCTCCACCCGCGCCAGTCGCGCCAGTTGCCCCTTCCATCAAGCCGTCAACGGTAAATCAAATATCCCCCGAGGAACGAACTGCCAGAACCGTGGTGGCCAGCCCCGGGGTTCGTCGGCTTGCAAGGGAAATGGGAATCGATCTATCCCTGGTCGCGGTTCAAACTGGCTCAGACAGGGTTAACGAAGACGACCTGAAGGCTTTTGTCAAGCAGTTGGTCGCCGGCGGTGGAAGTGGTTCAGGAATCTCCGTACCGCCCCTTCCCCGATTTGAGGAGCACGGGCCAATTGAGCGTCAGCCGCTCAATGCGGTACGAAGGGCCACTGCCAAGCAAATGTCATTGTCCTGGAGTCAGATTCCCCATGTCACCCAAAACGATTTGGCTGATGTGACCGACCTTGAGGCATTCCGTAAAGCCCAGGACCCCAAGGGGCCCAAAATTACCGTAACGGCTTTTGTGCTCAAGGCGCTTTCCATCGCGCTCAAGGAATTCCCGCAGTTTAACTCCAGCCTGGACCTGGCCAACAATCAGTTGGTTCTCAAGAAATTTGTCCACATTGGGGTTGCGGTGGATACCGATGGGGGCCTTTTGGTTCCGGTCCTTCGTGATGTGGATCAAAAGTCGGTTGTTCAATTGGCAATTGAAGTCAATGGAATTGCTGATAGGGCAAGAACCAAAAAGCTCACCGGTGCCGATTTGACCGGCGGCACTTTCACTTTGACCAATCTCGGTGGAATTGGTGGAACCGGTTTTACTCCGATTGTGAACTGGCCCGAAGTTGCCATCCTTGGTTTATCCCGTGGGCGAGTAGAATTTGTTTCCAAGGGTGGACAACCTGTTCCAAGACTTTTGTTGCCTGTTTCCCTTTCGTATGACCATCGGGTTGTTGATGGCGCCCAGGCAGCCCGGTTCCTCAGGCGTATCGCCTCCATGCTGGAAGAACCTTTGAACATGATGCTTCACGCATAATAGCGGGGATTTTGACTAATCATTCCGGATTATTTTTTGGTGCAAAATGGCGAAGACCGTTGAGGTGGATTTGGCTGTCCTGGGCGCGGGCCCAGGAGGTTATGCGGCGGCGTTTCTGGCCGCGGATCATGGGCTTCAGGTGGCCTTGATTGATATTCGTAATCTTCCTGGCGGCACATGCCTTCATGTGGGTTGCATCCCCTCAAAGGCCCTGTTGCACACGGCCAAATTGATTCAGGAAGCCAAAGATGCCCCGAATCACCTGGGGGTCGAATTTGGAGTTCCCAAAATCGATTTGGAAAAGGTTCGCACCCATACCCGGGGGGTGGTAGAGTCCCTGAGCAAAAGCCTCGGCAAACTCTCCTCTGCCAGGAAAATCACATCCATCGAGGGCAAGGGCAAGTTTCTGGATTCCCATACCATTCTCGTGGACGATGGAACTCAAGTCACATTCAAAAACGCCATCATTGCCACCGGCTCAAGTCCCTTTGTGCCTGATGCCTTCAAAATCGGGTCCCCTCGGGTGATGGATTCTACCGGCGCCCTGAAGCTGGAGGAAATTCCAGCAAAAATGGTGATTGTTGGCGGAGGGTACATTGGCCTGGAAATGGGCTTTGTTTACGCATCCCTTGGTAGCAAGGTCACCGTTGTTGAAATGACCGATGGTTTGCTTCCTGGTGCGGATCGGGACCTTGTCAGGCCTTTGCAAAAGAGGTTGGAGGGGGTTTTTGACCGAATCCTGCTCAAAACGAAAGTCACCTCGGTCAAGGATACGGGCAATAGTGTTCAGGTTGCGATTGAACACTCCGATGGAAAATCGGAAACACTTGATGTTGGCAAGGTTCTGGTTTCGGTTGGCCGTCGCCCAAACACAGCCGACCTTGGATTGGAAAATGCCGGAATCTCACTCAACCCCCGTGGATTTATCGAGGTGGATGCCCAAAGACGAACGGCCGTCGCCAATATCTACGCAATAGGTGATGTCACTGGGGATCCTGGCTTGGCTCACAAGGCTACCGTTGAAGGGAAAGTGGCGGCTGAGGCAATTCTTGGAGAGCCCGTCGCATACGATCCAGCAACCGTACCCGCAGTGGTATTTACCGATCCAGAACTTGCCTGGGCGGGGCTTACCGAGACGGAAGCTCAAAAGACTGGACGGAATATCAAGAAGGTTTCCTTCCCTTGGGCAGGTTCAGGCCGTGCCTTGACATTGGCCCGTACCGAGGGAATCACAAAGCTGATTGTGGATCCCGTCACAGATCGCCTACTGGGTGTGGGAATGGTTGGTGTGGGTGTGGGTGAAATGATTGGGGAAGTCATGGCTCTTATTGAAATGGGAGCCACCAGCCGTGACCTCGCCTTGACAATGCATGCGCACCCAACCCTTTCTGAAACACTCATGGAAGCGGCGGAGATCCTGCATGGGACCAGTTCCTATGTTTTGCCGTCAAAGAAATAAAATGGTTTTGCGTTTTACATTCGGTCCATGATTTGGATCCGACATGGAAAGGCCCCCAATAAAACGGGGGCCTTTGT
>CAWUOD010000579.1:0-2665 GCA_963923115.1 uncultured Singulisphaera sp. | reverse complement strand
CAGCGTCAGATGTGTATAAGAGACAGTCGGAGTATCGCGGCGAATTCAAAACCGCCAAAACATCCTCACCGGGAGTTGAATTTTCTGAACACATGAAACGCCTTGCGGGAATATTTTCCAAACTTTCCGTTGTTCGTTCCATTCGCCATGACCAGGGAAATCATGGGGCCGGAAATCATTACATGATGACAGGTGCCCCTCCAAGAATCCCAGTCGGTTGTGGCGCGTTTGTTAGTTTTCATCCGAGCCTTGGTTCCGTTGTCGCCCATGAACTTGGTGCCCCAGCCGGGTTGCCTCCTTATTTCACAATGCCCTCCATGACCCGCTCGGGTGGGCCCAATTTTCTTGGTGATAAATTTGCGCCATTCGTTGTTGATGGGGATCCAAACAACCAGGGTTTCAGAGTCCGGGATGTGGCGCTTCCCCAGGGGCTGACATCAGGCCGTTTCTCAGAAAGATCCACCATTAGGCGTGAAATTGATGTTTTTCAGCGAATGACCGAGAAATCTGCCGGCGACCCGGCCATTGCTTTGGATGAACATTACCTTCAGGCGGCAGACCTGATGGCCTCCAAAGCGGCACAAGCCGCATTCGATCTTGGTCGTGAACCAATTTCTGTCAGGGAAACCTATGGGCGAGATTCGTTTGGCCAAAGGGCACTACTTGCCAGAAGACTGGTGGAGGCTGGGGTTCCATTTATTACCATTTATGATGGGGGATGGGACCATCACACAAAACTATTTGAAACTTTGGGTAAACGGCTTCCCCGTTGGGACCAGACCGTTGCCGCACTGATAAGCGACTTGGACCAAAGGGGCATGCTCGAATCCACCCTGGTGATTGCTTTGGGAGAATTTGGCCGGACGCCCCAAATCAACAAGGATGCGGGTCGGGATCACTGGGCCAACGCGATGTCTGTGCTTTTTTCGGGAGGTTCAACCCCGGGTGGACAGATTATTGGCGCGACCGACAAAAAGGGATTCGCCGCGATTGAAAGAGTTCTTTCGCCTGAGAACTTCGCATCGACGGTCTATACCAAACTTGGAATTAATCCTGACAAAATCCTTTTTTCCGCGAACGGGAGACCAGCCCATATTGTTAGCGACCCAACACCCATCAAGGAGTTGATGGGATAATGCTTTCATCATTGCGCTTTAAAATCCGTCATTCGGCCCTTCTGATAGTTACATGGTCATTTTTCGTTTCGATATGCTCGGCTAATCCCACTTTGACCGGATTTTATCCCACCGGGGCAAAATCCGGATCCAAATCGGAAATCACGGTGATTGGTTCCTTTGATGTTTGGCCGGTTTCCTTTTGGTGCAGCAATTCGGATGTCAAAATCACTCCCCTTGCAAAAAAAGGGGTAGTAACCATCGAAACACAAAAAAATTCGCCTGTTGGTCCCTGTTGGATTCGGGCATACGATCCCAAGGGTTTCAGTTCCGAAAAAGTATTTTTTCTCGGAAATTTGATTGAATTACCCGAAACAGAGCCAAATGATCTCCCTGGCCTACCACAAAAAATCAAGGAACCCACCACCTTGAGTGGCAAATTACAAAAACCAGGGGATGTTGATTGCTATTCATATAGTCTTAAAAAGGGTGAAACTCTTATCGCTTCGGTTATTGCCAACCAATTCCTCCAGGCGCCTATGGATGCAGTTATCCAGGTGGTGTCGCCGGAGGGCTTTGTCCTCGCACAAGATCACGATGAAAAAAAACTTGACCCCGAACTGATTTACACAGCCCCCAAAACAGGGGAATATATCATCCGTATTTTTGCATTCCCTTCGACTCCTGATTCCACGATTCGTTTCGCTGGGGGAGACGCTTATAACTATAGGCTTACCCTTACCAATGGACCATTTCCGATCGCACCCTGGCCTTTGGCAACAGGGGCCTTGGATCATGGGACAGTCCAACTTAGAGGATGGAATCTTTCCCATTCAAAAACCTTACATGTCAGCCCGACAAAAAATCCCGGGGAGTCCCAGACACTCTCAATGCCGGACTGGGGTCAAAGCATAAACCTTCTCCGCACTCGCGAAAAATCCATTTCCCATAATGAATCCACAGCCAAATTGCCGTTGGAAGTTCCTTTCTCCATTTCGCTTGAAACCAATCCCACCCAGGAATCCCAGAAAATATTCATTCGGACCAAAAAGGACAAAATTCTCGAAATCGAGGCAAAAAGTGATTCACTGGGCTGGCAAATGAGCCCGGTTGTCCGAATCAGGGACTCGAATAACACCCTTGTTAAAACAATGGAACCGAGCGATCTCCACAAGGACACGGAAGGCACATTTAGCCCCAAACAAGATGGAATATATTCCATGGATATTTCAGACCTGTTTGGACACAATTCACCCAGGCACATTTGCCAATTTACTGTTCGTGATGCCTTGCCCGATTGGGATCTAAAAACAACCACCGAATCCATTAAACTCGAAAACGAAAAGCCCTCGGAACTGACACTAAACCTTATTGGCAGAAACAACTTCAACAATCTGGTGGAAATTGAGGCGGTTGGCCTTCCAGAAGGGGTGAAAATGGAAAGAAAGCAACCAGGCAAAGCCGGAGACAAAACCATAACCCTGGTTTTTAAAGCCAAATCCAACTTTACCCCAGGGCCTTTTCAACTTTTGACATGGACTGGTGCCATG
>CAWUOD010000578.1:0-2667 GCA_963923115.1 uncultured Singulisphaera sp. | reverse complement strand
AATCGTGATCCCCGATCTTCTGCGCCAAAGCCAAACGGCGGTCGCCACCGCCATAAAAGCGTAAACGGAAAGCAAGAAGCTCCAAAAACCCCGATCCAGATACCAGGCATGGCCCGGACCCGATGATAGCTCCAGAAGAGTGAATTTGTGGTGAAGGTGGGCCAGCAAGCGGGGCCCCCCAATCAAAACAAGCCCGGACAAAGCTCCGAAAAGCCTGAATAGGTCCGATTGGCCCGATTGAAGCCTTGGTCGTCCCAACTGGTACTGTTGCCCAATATTGACCAGGTAAAAGGCCAAGGGCATCAAATACACGGTCCAAAGGATCATAAGCGATAACTTGGGTAAAAGAAGCGGCTTTGACTGTGCAATTTTATGGGAAGCAAGCCACCGGGAAAAGAACCGGGCCCGAAAGGAAAAGGATTTCCTTCGGGCCCGGTTTGGTTTTTCCGATCGTGGCGGATGCCCCGGCATCATGGGCCGATGGCGGTGCTTCCCCTTTCGCCTGTCCTTATGCGAATGCAATCATCCAGGGGTTGCACAAAGATTTTGCCATCCCCGATCTTGCCAGTAGGCTCGGTGCGGGCCGCGTGCACAATTGCCTCCACAGCGGCCTCAACAAATGGCTCGTTTACTGCGATCTCCACTTTGAGCTTGGGCAGAAGGCGCACCTGGATTTCCGTTCCGCGGTAAACTTCCGTGTGCCCCTTTTGTTTGCCACAGCCTCGAACATCGGAAACCGTCATGAGATAAACATCAATCGCGCCTAGTGCCGCCTGAACCGAGTCCAGCTTTTCGGGCCGGATTATTGCTGTGATTAGCTTCATGGGATTGAATCCTTGATTCGTGTGCGTTTTGGTATGGGAAATATGGATCAAAGGGTTGTTTTCTTCCACCGAACAGGCCAGGCCTTATTTCGCTTTTCACTCGAAAAGGAACATTGCGCTGACCCGTTCGCAGGAGAGCGCGGGATGGAGGATTCCTTGTCCCGCGCCTATTGGAATCTTTAAAGGGATGCCGATCCCTAGGCTTCGACAACCACCTTGGTTATCGAACCGTTTAGTCCGGGCTTGAGAACCCGCTCAAGGGCATCCTTCATCTGGTTTGGCTCCCCATCACGGAATCGGAAGCGGTTGCCACTTATGGTTGTCACATAGGGATAAATCTTCTTCATGTCCGGATTGGGTTCCGTGGTCGCCTGGCAGAGTTTCGACCAGGTGTCATGGAGAGACTTTTCATCGGGGCCCTGCACCATAAGCGTGAATTGCTTTGGCTTGGAGGAGGGGGGATAGTTCGCGGGGCGGGGAGTCGGAGTCTTTGCCCCGACAACAGAGTTGAGGCTTGGACCAAAATCGAATCCGGTTTCGCCGTGTTCGGTCTCATCGAGACCGGCCAATTCCGATTCGGTATCGGTGGTGAAGTTGCCAAGGGTCATTGCCTGGACCAGGTGTGCCAACCCAAAGCTGAGCACAAAAGCCAGGACTCCGGCAAAGACGGCGGCTTTGGTTTGGATCACCAGTTGGGTCAATGGGGTCTTTTCATCCTTGGCAAGCTTAACCCGGGTTTCCAGTAGGGAAAGGAGTTCTTTGGCGGTGCCTAATTCGCCATCAGCTTTCAGCTTCGCCATGAATGCTGTTTCACGCGCCTTTTTGAGGGCCCCAACGGTGGCCTCCACGGGCTTTTCCTTTTTGGTTTCCTCGTCAAGCTTTGCCTTGGCTTCATCGAGTTTCGCGGTGGCGGCATCGGCGGCGCCCTGGCGGGTTTCAATCAGTTTGCCCAAACCTTCGATACGGGCCTCATCGGTCACGCCGGTTACGGCGGGGCCCATTTCGGCCAGGATCTCGGTGACACGGGTGTCACGATGCCTGAAAGCGAAATATCCATCCGCGCCGAGGCTGTTCACCGAGGAGAAACAAAACACACCCGTCAGGATGGCTCCCACAAATCCACCAACACCATGGACACCGAAGGCGTCGAGGCTGTCGTCATATCCCAATACAGACTTGAGAGACACGGCATAGTAACAAATTGCGCCGGAGAGGATGCCGATGGCCACGGCTCCCCCGACATTCACAAAACCCGAGGCGGGTGTAACGGCGACAAGGCCCGCCACGATGCCCGAAGCCAGGCCCAAAGCGGTCGGCTTACCCTTGAGGAGCCATTCGATCACGATCCAGGAAAGACCTGCCGCGGCGGCGGCAACCTGGGTCGCCACAAATGCGGATGTGGCAAGCGTGCCCGAAGCGGTGGCGGATCCACCGTTGAATCCAAACCATCCAAACCAAAGAAGACCAGCGCCAAGGAGGGTCAAAACCATGCTGTTTGGGTGGATGGGTTGCTGGGGATATCCATTGCGACCGCGAAGGACGAGGATACAGGCAAGAGCGGCGGCTCCTGCCGCGATGTGAACCACGGTTCCACCCGCGAAGTCGAGCGCTCCCATTTTTCCAAGGATCCCAACGGCGCTGCCGCCAAGCCCCTTGTCAAGGTCTACGGGGACGGCATAGAACCAGTCGAATGCCCAAACCATGTGAGCGAGAGGGCAGTAAACAAAAGTCACCCAAAGGATCGAGAAGATACAAAAAGGCCAAAAACGGATACGCTCCGCCAAGGCGCCAGATATCAGGGCCGGTGTGATAATCGCGAACATGCCCTGAAAGACCATATGGG
>CAWUOD010000577.1:0-2669 GCA_963923115.1 uncultured Singulisphaera sp. | reverse complement strand
CCCCGCTCGATCAACGACAAGCTCGATGGATATGTGATCGGACAAAAGCGGGCCAAGAAGGTCCTCTCCGTTTGTATGCACAACCACTACAAGCGCCTTGGCTCCCACGAGTCGGCCAGCACCTTCAACGATGTCGAGATCGAAAAGAGCAATGTTCTCCTGATCGGGCCCACCGGCTCGGGCAAGACCCTTCTCGCCCGGACCCTGGCCAAAATCCTGGATGTGCCCTTCGCGATTGGCGATGCCACGACTCTGACCGAAGCAGGATATGTCGGCGAGGATGTCGAAAACCTGATCCTCAAGCTGCTCCACGCGGCTGATTTCGATGTCGAAGCCGCGCAGCGCGGGATTATCTACATCGACGAAATCGACAAGATTGCCAAGACCAGCCAGAATGTGTCGATCACACGCGATGTGTCGGGTGAAGGCGTGCAACAGTCGCTGCTCAAGATGCTCGAAGGCACTGTGAGCAATGTTCCTCCGCAAGGCGGTCGCAAGCATCCCGAGCAACAGTACATCCAGGTCGACACCACGAACATCCTGTTCATCTGCGGTGGGACCTTTGTCGGTCTCGAAGACATCATCGCGCGGCGTGTGGGCAAGAAGAGCTTTGGCTTCGGCAGCTCCGGCTCCAAGAGCGATCTGACAAAGGGCGAACTTCTGGCCCAGGTCACCGCCGACGACCTGATCGAGTTCGGCATGATCCCCGAATTTGTCGGTCGTCTGCCGATCCTTGCTCCGCTGGATCCATTGACCGAAGATGCCATGATCGAAATCCTGACCCAGCCCCGAAACGCGCTGGTCAAGCAATATCGCAAGCTCTTCGATATGGAAGGCGCCGAAATCGAATTTGAAGAAGCCGCCCTTCGTGAGATCGCCCGCAAGGCCCTCCAACGACAAACAGGCGCCCGTGGTCTCCGCTCGATCGTGGAAGACATCATGCTCGACCTCCAGTATGATCTGCCCGAGGCGGACGAAAAGGGTCGCTATGTGATCACCGAAAAGATGGTCAAAGGCCTGGAGCCTCTGGTCAAGCTTCCCCTGAGCACCGAAGAGGCCACTCCTCCGGCTACGGCGACACCCGCGGTGGCCCCTGCCGCCGCTTTGGCGCACGACAAGAAGAGCGCCTAATAGAACGCTGATTCAGATCGAAAAAATCCAAAGCCCCCTGGCTGTTGCCAAGGGGGCTTTTTTCGTTGGAAAAATGACCTGGTCTTGTTGGGCTCGCAAAACGGCATTTCTTGCGGATTCGCCATCGAGGTTTTCGCCTTGCCGATCAAAAGGTGTTGCAAGGGGGAAAAGATTTTTTGGATGGCTTTTAATGGATGTTGGTCCACTGGAACCAAAAGGCCACCGATCAGGCACCGGGCAAAGCCTTTGAGGGGAATGTCATCGGAGACGATTCTCCGAAACCCAATACTTCGTATGGCAGGATCAAAAGGGGATGGGTTACCTCCGAAAGCGATTGCGTCCTTCGGCGCTATTGGGTGGGTGATTGGCTTATGTTTTTTTGTGTTGGGGGCGGAAGCACAGCGCTGCCATAGCGCCCCCAGGGAGATAGCCCAGCGCTAAAAGAATAGTCACAAGATCGATTTTTGGATAATTTGCAACCAGGCCCCGCATATTTCGCAACCGGGTGAAAAAACAAAAACGGGACACTCTCGTGCCCCGTTTGATGAATTTTCTATCCCGAAAGGGAGCTATGGGCGGTTGCCTACTTCGCGCCGACCGAGCGGGAAAGCTGGTCTTCGTAGGCCCGGAACTGTTGATAGAACGCCTCATAAGCGGTGTAGTCGGCGGTGGTTCCCGCGCCGAAGCGCATGCCACTTGAGGTCATGACCGAAATCAGGGCCCCCACCGAGTTAATGTTCGGGTTGTTCGCGGGAGACATGAAAAGTTTCGCATTCGAAGGGTCCGCAAGCGATTTGGAGGCGTCCTCAAGGTCGCTCAGGTAGCGCTTCGAAAGGACATAATCCCCAGGCCGCATATCTTCGACCTGGTCCTTGAGGGCATCCTGGAACTTGTAGATGTAGCTCATGAACGAGTTGTAGCTATCCCCGTCAATGTTGCCGGAGACGGATTGGCTGACAACTTCGGGGGCCATCTTTTCGATCGGAGCGCGGAAGTCGGCGAAATCCTTGGTTTTCAAGGGAATTGGCCAAGCCAGCTTGCGGGGATCGCGAAGTGGACCCGCGCCATTGACTGAATTGATGCTCGTCAGGTTCAGGTGTTTGACCACATCCGGGCTAAGCGGAATGTTGGGGCCTTTGATATCGAAACGGGATTGGAGGGTTGAGACCTGATCCAAAAGGGTATTGAGGGCCGATCCGTTATGGACAAGATACATCTCGTCCTGTTGGAGCGAGCCCGCCTTGTTGAGCTTTTCCAGGCGATCGTTGTCCCGCTTGGATTCTTTTTGTTCCCGACGGGCAGCATAGACCTCGGGCATCTGGGAAAGTTCGTACAGATTTTCGTTGAACGAAGCCTGTTTGTTCTGGATTTGGGCGCGTTTGACTTGCTGTTGTCCCAACAACGCTTGCTGGGTGACGAAACCAAAGTTGGCTTGGGCATTGAGCAATGAAGCCTGGCCCTGAAGGGTTGCTCCTTCTCCCAGACCGCCAAGACCCAATCCCCAACCGCCCCCATAGCCTGTCTCTTATACACATCTC
>CAWUOD010000576.1:0-2675 GCA_963923115.1 uncultured Singulisphaera sp. | reverse complement strand
GCTCGGAGATGTGTATAAGAGACAGATCCTGAGATGATCCAGGTCCCGAATGGTGTCCAGTGTTATCACAAAGGTCGAATCCAAATCGAATGAGCCCTTGTGTCGGGCGGCCCATGCTTTGGCGCCCCGAAGTCCCGCCTCTTCCGCTCCCGTCAACAAAAAGACCAACCGTGTTTGCCGCAAACGATTTTTGGGAGAGGCAAATTCCTCAAACACACCCATCGCCAAAAACATCCCGCTCAGATTGTCATTGGCACCAGGCGCCACAACATCAAGATCATTGAAGAAGTATGCAAGCACAAACCCGGGCACCAGCCCGCAAAGTGCGATGCCACACATTCGGGAATCCAGCCCCCGGGCCTCCATCCACCAACCCGCCATGCTCAAAATCGGCAAGAGGAAAAGACAACCGAGCATGAAACCCACCAGTGGGCCAAACCATTTCGGAAACATCCTGAGCCATCGCCATTCATAAGCCGCATCGGGATGGGCATTGAGGATGATGGTTTGTGTCGCGGGGGTGGTGGGCTCAAGTTGGGCCCAAAAATTCCGGCTCTCTTTTTTGGGGAAAAAGGGATCCAGGAAAAGATGGTAACGAAGGAGTTGATGATATTGCACCAAAAGTGCCAAAAGACCGCAGATCAGGCCTCCCGATGGATGTATCCAATACAGAGAAAACCCAACCATTCCCAACACCGCACTGACACGCTGCATCTGGAAGAACGCCATGGGTGCAAACGAGAACGACTCGCCAAAAGTGGGGATCTCCTCCGAATTCCCAAGGAGCTCGCGGGCGTAATCAAGTGTTTGGGTTTCGGCAACGCTTCCAGGAGGTCTGGGGCCAAAAGATTCGATGACAAACCCGGCCCGGCGGACCACATCCGCGGCGATTCGTTTCAGGTCGTGGATGGGTTCCACGCCCGTATGGCCATTTTTTTTCATCGCAATTGTTTTGTAATGGGAATTGTGAACCCTTTTGGCATTAACCTACGAAAAAGGCCCGGTATCAAACCGGGCCTTGGGGAGAGATTTGTGGGCTTCCTGATCGGGAGGGGTCCCCTCCCGAATCCGGAGCGGAAAATCAGGCGGCGATGCTTTCCTCGGAGGCTTTGACCCATGGCTGGAGCATGACTTCCAAAGCAAGGACCAGTCGATCCGGACCACGGCTGTCCACGAGGTTGCGACCGATGCGGGTCATCGATTGGCGTTCCTGGGGATTCGCGAGGAGGTCCGCGACCGCGCCCTTGATCGTGTTGGGGGAGACGGTTTCGGAGCTGCCGAGAATGGTCGCGACGCCTTCCTCTTCGAGGCGACGGGCGCAAGGCCAATATTCCTCGTCCTGAACCAGGATCAGTTGGGGCACGCCAACGGTGGCGAACTCAAGGGACCAATGGTCGGCGCTGGTGATGGCCATGTGACAGCGGATGATCCGGTGGCCCACCTCGGCGGATTCGACCGCGATGCTCAGGCGATCGGTGTTTTCGGCGGCAAGTTCTTCCAGTTCCCTGAGGTCTGGGTGCCAGTTGCGCACGGCGACATCAATCTTTGCAAGACGGTTGCAAGCAAGAAGGGTCTTCACGACGCCAAGGGTCTGGCGTGTGCGGTCGTGGTCGCCAAGCGCCACCATGATGCGGAATGCGGACTGTGGCTCCTGGGCCCTGAGTGGACGGGCACGGCGCAGTTCCGGGCGGACGAGCGCGTATCGCTCGCCGAGGAGGAGCTGGGTTTTGGAATGGTGGGCGTAGTCGACGCGGGAGGGGCCCGCGAGGGGGTTGATGACGACGCCTTTGGGGAATTTGGCGCGGGAGCGGTGATCGATGCAGATCACCAGAAGACCGGCCTTGTCCAGGGCCTCGAAAAAAGCGGTGTCCGCGGCGGGAAGATCGACAATCACCGCCGGGCAACCCTTGGCGCGGGCCATGGCGATGGTGTTTTCGGCGTCGGCGGCGGAGCCTGGCTCAAAATTATGGGCAATCCACTCATTGCCGCTTTTCTTGAGGCTCATCACAAGATGATTGGGATCAATGTTGGAGAGAAACCACGCGGTCCTGCGACGGCGCTGAAGCGCGGCCGAGAATACCTGACAACGATGGAACGAGCCGTAGCCCGTAACAGGATCGGCGTCGACTCGAAAGAGAACGGGGGATCGGGTCATGCCTCTTTACACCTCGCAAAAGCGATGCGCCTGGGGGAAGTTTCATCCGGGTGGTCAAAATTCATCACTGCCGCGAAACAATTTTCGCGGTACTCCACAAATCCGGGACAGTCCCGGATCGGGGAAGGGATATTGCCGAGTTGTGTCTTGGGTGTCTTTTCAAAGAAGCGGGTTCGGCCGGAGTCATCTGTGCATCGGGACCGGGGTAATTACCCATCGGTTTATCCCGAATGGATCAGATTATTCCAGGAATTTCCCGTGAGTCGTCCTGATCATGGGGCGGATGTGCATCCTTGCGCCTCTCCGTTGGAAAAACAGACACCAGTCGCGGTTCCGGTCGCTTCCAGTGTTTCCTGGTCTTCGCGGCATTTCCGGGGAGTGGGGCCATCCTGGCCGGTTTCCGAATCCGGTTCGCCGTGTCGACAGAGGAAAGTCTAAGCGGGGTCGATTTGGAAAAAAAAGGGGAATTTGCTGGCAAGGTATGACGGGTCCCCCTGTCTCTTATACACATCTCCGAGCC
>CAWUOD010000575.1:0-2676 GCA_963923115.1 uncultured Singulisphaera sp. | reverse complement strand
GCGTCAGATGTGTATAAGAGACAGCCCCAGTGGTATCTAACCGACAGATTGGGCTCGGTCCGGCAGATTGTGGATGGTTCGGGAACCATTCTGGATGAAATTATTTACGATAGTTTTGGGAATGTCTTAAGCGAGAGTAACCCGTTACAAGGGGACAGGTTCAAGTTCACCGGGCGGGAGTTTAGCTCGGAGTTGGGGATTTATTATTACAGGGCACGCTGGTACGACCCCGGTTCGGGAAGATTCATCAGCCAGGACCCCATTGGCTTTAGTGCTGGTGATCCGAACCTTTACAGGTATGTGAATAATGGTCCAGGAGATGCCACCGATCCGAACGGATTATTTATTGATTGGAACTGGTGGGGAACAGCCATTGGTGAATTTCCAAGTGCGGTCGCATCCACATTTGCAAGTGGAGAAGCAATAGATAGCTTGACTGGGGCAGTTGTTAATTTGGTTGATATGACTGCTGGCACCAACTTTAATTTAACTGCTAAACCTTTGTATGGAAATTGGGCGGCATTTGAGCAAGGCCAGGGCGTTGGGCATGTTTGGGCTGGGGTAAATAGCGTTTTATTAATAGCGCAAGGCGGACATCTAATCGGACAAGGTGGCATTGGGATTTTTGTTTCAGAAACCGGGCTATTAAGTGTTTCGGTTGCCGGGGAAGGCAGCCTCACTTTAATAGCTGGACTAATTAGTACAAGTGCAGGCGTCAATACTGTAATTTGCATGGGTCGCCACTATTCTGGTAGAAACCAGGGCAATAATCAACCCGTAGAAACTTTGCAAACCGGAGGAAATACAGTTCACCAAAGTACAGCAAATGCACTGGGATTAGAAAAATGGAAAGCAGGCGAAGCATTGGAAAAGTTAAAGTTGGATTCGGGTCTACCGCCCAATTATCACGGGAAAATTTTAAGTAACGGAGATTATGTTGACCCTAAAACGGGTAAAGTGTTGGGGAATATTTTTGAATATGTCAACTAATAACCCAGAATCCGATGATTCAAAAAATCCATGGAAGGATGGAGATAGCCTACATGGGTTAAATGTTTCATTTGCAATAAGCGGTGAAAAGGTAGTTTTAAATGACCTGACAAATGTCTTCAAAGTAAAGCCATCATGGAGCTACGAAGAGGGGAAAACTTATAAATACAAAACCGGCCCTCGAAAATCAGCCCGGAGTGTTTGGGGCATCATCAGTAAAGGTCACATATTAACTGATGAAATTGACGATCACCTCGAATTCATTTTGAAAATCCTAGAACCTCATTGCGTTTTTGTTAAGCAGCTTGCAAATGATCCAGACTTGTATTTAAGTTTTCGAATTTGGGTGCAACCAAAAGACGGGATAATAAGTTTTGGTATTAGCTTTCAAATGTTGCAAAGATTAATAAAATTTGGCACGGACATTAATTTTTCGTTTATTGGGATTGAAAGATAACAAGCGCCCTTGACATTGACCTGCCCCCGATCTTGTCCACAGGAAGTTAATACGGCACCGGTTGGGGGTGAACCTTGATATTTTCATGTTACTGGTATTCTTAAAGTGTAAAGGGGGACATTCTAGAATAGCATCAAGCTAGAATGGCATCAAGATAGCGATAAGTCCTTGTGCAAGTATGGGTTGTGAGATCCAGTTGGTGTTGAGTGAAAAATGACCTCCTGTCAAGATAAGGTTGCTCAAACACTCACCCCAACAGGAGGCCAAGGATGGCTTATACTATCTCCAAAATCGTCAGCCAATTCAAGGCCGATGTTAGCAAAGCATTGTCGGCTGAGACCATTGTCAAGATCTGCGGATGCGGATGGAGCCGGGCCTGGGACAGCGGATCAGGTTTGGACGGTCTATGATGGTGTCAACCCGTACATGGACTTCGATGGTGCGGGGCAGTTGCAGACAAGGTATCTTTACGGCCCGGGCGTGGATGAGTTTTTTGCCAGGATTGGCGCAGGGGAGGATCCCGAGTGGTATTTGGTGGATAGGCTGGGTTCAGTAAGGCAGATTGTAGATGCTTCGGGTGCAATCCTGGATGAGATTACCTACGACAGTTTTGGAGGCATTTTAAGCGAGACGAACCCGGCACAGGGGGACAGGTTCAAGTTCACCGGCAGAGAATTTAGCCCTGAGTTGGGAATCTATTATTACCGGGCCAGATGGTACGACCCTGGCTCGGGAAGATTCATCAGCCAGGATCCCATTGGTTTTAGTGCAGGCGATGTGAATTTGTATCGCTATGTGGGCAATGCGCCGGGGGATGGGATTGATCCGGAGGGGTTGGAAGGCCCTTGGAGGGGATACCCCTATGCCCCCAAAAACGATTCACCCAAACCATTGTCATTTGGCTGGGTTACCAGCGTAGGGAATTTTTTTTATGAAGGCATGGATCTTGTTTTCCTAGAACCAGTTCGGATGGGGGGCGACCTTATAAGAGCTGGCCAGTTTGGTTTTACGCATTACTTTGGATGGAATCCAAACGAACCAGATTGGAGAAGCCGACTAGCCAGAGAAGTGTCACAAGGGGACAAATCCAATTGGGAAATATTTGTCGAAAACGAAAAGGAAAACTTAGTCCGAGGGGTTTGCTTGATTGGAGGAAAAGTTGCTGGGGATTCGTTGGGAAAGGCTTTTCGATGGTTTCGAACATATAAACAGGCTGTCTCTTATACACA
>CAWUOD010000574.1:0-2680 GCA_963923115.1 uncultured Singulisphaera sp. | reverse complement strand
TGTTGGTTGTGATCGCGATTATCGCCGTCCTGATCGGTCTCCTTTTACCAGCTGTTCAAAAAGTGCGGGAAGCCGCCAATCGAATGCAGTGTTCCAACAACCTCAAACAACTCGGACTTGCCGCCCAAAACTATTTGGGATCCATGGGAAACCTTCCCGCTGGATGGCAACTTCCCATTCCCGGTCCGACCACCGGAAATGTCTGGTCAAATCCGACATATTGCGCATCCCAGGTGAAAATGGACCCGCCTTATCCAGGCGAGCCCCGATTTACCAATATGCTTGTCGAATTAATGGCTTACATCGAACAGGATAACCTGGTCAAAATCTGGAATTTCCAGAATTTCACCGCCAATCTCGGTCCTTCAGGCTCGGTCGCATCCCAGGTGGTCAAGCCTTTCCTCTGCCCTACCAGCCCACTGGCCGGACAACCCCAGGCAACCGTCTCGGGAAATATGTACGGTCTCAACAGCTATGCGGGAATCGCCGGAATCTATTCTTTCCGAGCCTACAACGGAAGCGCCCAACAGATCTCCAATGATGGTGTTTTCTACATCAACAGCCGAATCCGGATCGCCGACATCATAGACGGAACAAGCAACACATTCATCTTTGGCGAACGCTACCACATGGATAGCGAGTTTGACAGGATGTATGTCAACTATCCCATCAAAGGATGGAGCGGATGGGCCTGGGTTGACCAACCCAATTCCATCGGCGATTACCTGGTTGGCGCGGCACAACCGATCAACTGGAAAGTGCCGACAACCGCCACAGGGGCAAACAGCTCCTCGAATCCTTTTGTCCAACAACGCCTTTCGACCATGGGTTCGGGGCACACAGGCGGGGCGAATGTCGGACTTGCCGATGGATCCGTTCGATTTGTCCGCGATAGCATGGATCTGGCCACCCTGAGGGCCCTGGTCACCAGGGCCGGAGGCGAGGTGGTCACTCCCGATTAAGATTGTTTCCGCGCTTTTATATCCACATTATCAAAGGGGGAAAGCCATGGGTTTTCCCCCTTTTTTGTTTTGCTTTTCCTATGCGGTCGCGGGATGTTTTTCCTCTTCATCCCCGGAAATGCGTCTTCCATCAAACCAGGGAAAAATGGCGGGCAAAACAACAAGTGTCAACACCGTTGAGCTAATCAGCCCCCCAATCACCACCGTTGCCAGTGGCTTTTGCACCTCGGCACCGGCTCCATGGGAAAACGCCATGGGAATAAATCCAAGCGTCGCCACCATCGCCGTCATAAGGACCGGGCGAAGACGGATCAGGGCCCCCTCATAGGCCGCTTTCCAGGGATCCATTCCCTCTTTCCGAAGATTGACAATATAGCTGACAAGAACCACACCGTTTAGCACCGCCACACCAAAGAGGGCGATAAAACCGACACCCGCGGAAATCGAAAAGGGCAGGCCCCGCAGCCAAAGGGCGACAATTCCTCCGGTGGCGGCAAGGGGCACATTGAGGAAGATCAGAAGAGCCAATTTGGCGGTATCAAAAACCAGGTAAAGAAGCGCAACGATCATCATAAGCGCAAGCGGGACGGCGATCATTAGCCTTCCCGTGGCTTCCTCAAGATTTTTGAACTGCCCGCCCCATGTCATCGAATAACCCGGGGGGAGCTTCACCTTTTTTTCGACGGCGCGTTTGGCGTCGGCGACAAAACCAGCGAGATCCCTGTCGCGAACATTGCATTGGATGATGGTGCGCCGACGAATTGCCTCGCGGCTGATTTGGGCCGGCCCATCCTCGAGCTTGATATCGGTCAATTCCTCCAGGGGGATTTGGCGCCCCTTGGGGTCGGAAATTTTGATGCGCCGGATCTTGTCCAGTTCATCCCGCCATTTGGGCCCGATACGCACCTGGATCGGAATGCGCCTTTGCCCCTCGAAAACCTGGCCGACCTCCTGTCCGCCGACCGCCCCGACCGCGTCCAGTACCTCTTTGGCGTTGATGCCATGCCGGGCGACCTTGGAACGATCGACGATGATCCGCAAATAGGGAAGACCCCCTGTCTGCTCCGCCTGGACATCGGCGGCCCCTGGAACCGTCCCCAAAACCCGGACCACCTCCTCGGCCTTTTCGCGCAACATGTCCAGGTCATCGCCATAAAGACTGATTCCCACATTGGCCCGGACCCCCGCGACCAGTTCCGCGACACGAAGCTCGATTGGTTGGGAAAAACTGTAGATGTTTCCGGGAACCTCTTCTTCCAGGACTTTTTCCATCTCTTTGACAAGATCAGCCTTGGTTGCGTGCCTCCAGGTGGATGAATCGTTGAGTGTTATGATCACATCCGTCAGGTTGATGGTCATCGGGTCGTTGGCGATCTCGGGACGACCGCTTTTGCAAATCACCGATTTGACCTCGGGAAAACGCATCAGGGTTTTTTCCATCCTTGTGGTCATTTCGACAGTTGTTTCAAGCGAAACGCTGGGGAGGCGCGTGGCCTGGATCGCGATGGATCCCTCATCGAGGGTTGGAATGAATTCCGCCCCAAGCCCCATCGCCAAAAGGATGCTTGCCGAAAACGCTAGGACCGTTCCCGTGAAAATCGGGAGGGGGTGCTTGACCACCCATCCCAGCAGAGGCTGATAGATCCACTTGGCCCAACGGACAAGAAAGGGCTCGGATTCGCTCACCGTGCGCAAATAAATCGAGGCAAGAACAGGCA
>CAWUOD010000573.1:0-2703 GCA_963923115.1 uncultured Singulisphaera sp. | reverse complement strand
CTGCCTTGTGTTTTTCATCTTCAGGTGGTGCCGGAATACCTTGGAGAGGCAAATTAGGATGGGTGAAATCCGGATTGGGGATTCCCTCAGGTGGCTTTTGCAATCACCAATCAGGTTAGCATGACGCCGTCCCAACCAAAATTCGGTTGGGAAGGTTTTTCAGGGACGACTAAATAAATTTTGAAAAAATCAATGGCCAAGGATGTCAATCCCTGGCCATTGATTTAACAGACCTAAAAAATTTCAACCAGACTACACAACAGTCGGCACAACAAGTGGATTTACCGCATAGTAACCATCAAAATTTTCCTGGATGAACGATACGGTCGCCTCAAGGAGTAGATAGGTCATATTGGTATTTTGCGATGGATTAATCGAATTGTAAGTCCCATAGTAGGGACTTCCCCAAGGATTTTGCAATAAAATTGTTTGATTGGAAGCATTGTACCCATACATCATATAGTCATGTGAAGTCACAAGAGGAGTATCGTTGCTTACGCTTCCGCCTGTCAAATCGACCAACGGTTTGGTCATGGTTCCAAACACAACACCCACACCATTTGTGTAAGCATTTACAATTTGCTGAAAAGTGAGATTCATAAGATTCGTAACATTAAGGTAGCCATTTTGGCCGGAAAGCTGCATTAGGGCCTGATTTCCATCGTATAGGCCAGAAATCGTCTGGTAATTGTTTGTGACATCCGAGGGAGTGGTGGAAGGCGACCATCTCGCCGATGCGTTCTCCTGCACATAAGCCTTTTCCATCATGGCAACCCATAACGGGGTGGATGTATTACTAAAATCGGCGTACGCGTTCGCATACACCCATTGGATTTTGTTTCCCGTAAGAGTTGTTGGGAAAAACTGGTCAACTGTTACATAATCAGGCACCCAGCTTCCGGTGGTTTGACTTTGATAATAAAACCGCACGGTATAGGTCCCGTCGTTGTTATTGATGAAAAACCCGCTTGGGTTATCACCGGTTGCGGGATTGTAAACTCCAATGTAGTTGGGGTTTGATCCCGCCAATTGTTTCGAAAGAATGCTTCCAAGCGATGAAAGGTAAAAACAATCTCCATCATTTCCCTGATTGATATCGGTCATTAGCGGTCCATTGGGCCCAAACAATGGGTTGCCATTGGCTTCGACATAGGAATAATTGTGGCCTGCATCAGGATGATCCATTCCAAGGAACCATTTATCCACCAACAATTCCAATTGGTTTGCCGTGCTGCCGGAAGCAAGATTGCCAAGTGACTGGCCCTGGTAGGTCGCGTTGGCATAATCTCCATTAACAACCTTGTTCGCAAGATTGTAGACATACCCGTACATGGGAACGGTCCCATTACCAAACGACTGGGATGGCATGTCAAGAATCGATGCATTCCTGAGAAGAACTTGCATACTAGCAAACTCTGAGGAATTTACAGATCCATCATTTTCAATTGTGTCGAAAATTCCACCCGCCCCTATCCAATCTTCCCTGGAAAGCTGACCATCAGCGATCAACTGGGACACCAGGGTATTTAATTGCGAATTTGGCAGCGCAATTGAGGTATTTGATACTAAATGGGGCATTGTAACCGAGGAGTTACTTACGGCAAAAATATCGTTGGATGCCCAAATGTTAGGAGGAACATTGATTTTATAAGATCCAATTCCACGGTTCCCATCGGAGTAAACATGAAATTTGTATTTTCCTGGAAGTATACTGGCAAGGGTGACACCGTGTGTTGCCGAAGCTCCCGAACTTAATCCGACCAGGTTGTCGCTGCCATCATACACTTCAAGGTGCCAGTTATTGGCCCAACCTTGCGGCGCAGTGACAATCACCTGGGTATTGGCCCCTGATACTTTGTAGAGCCTTCGCGAAAATCGTAGACTATACCAATCTTCATCGTTTTTAGGCAAATTTGCGTTCAACTTCAGATTGGTTTCGGGCAAAATCAACCCAAGGTCAGTTGCCTTGGACTGGGAATTGTTGTTTTCAAATTTGTCATTTTGGTTGCCGATGACAACCGGAGCATCGACATGCAAACGGTAATGAATCCCCGTGGCGTGATTGATTCCGGTAACTTTGGCAAAATAGTAACCCGGGGGTATACCTGTAAATTTTACCGAGGTAAAATCAACACTCCTACCTCCCGCGGAACCAATAAGTGTTCCATTTTCATTGAACAATTGGAGCTGCAATAAGGCTCCACCATTATCCGAGCTGAGGAATATCCGGTCCTTCACTCCACCGGTTTCCCTGGTTTTGAACTTGATCCAATCAGCCTGCCCGTCCAGTTTCAGATCCGTGCGGTCCACATCTTTTGTCAGGATTCCCAAATCCAACGCGGTGGATTTGGTTTCATACAAACCCGAGGCCCCATGCAACTGGGAAAAAGAGGCGGGAACAAAACGATCCTCAAGTATTTCAAGTTGAGGCTTATGCCCATTACGATTGTTTGGGCGACTTGCCAAAGACAAACGATTCAAGCTCATTTTTCATATCTCCCAGAAAGAATTTTGTAAAACTTACACAATTATAACCTCAAAAAATTCAAAAACAACCCAACGAAACTTGCTTGAAAATCTCAAGACAACACTCGAAAAAAACAATGTTTGGAAAATCTTTAGATATCAAATTATACCATTATTCATACAATTGGCTCCCCAGAAATTATTCCTGAATCCAGGTGCAATTTTGGTTTTATTTTA
>CAWUOD010000572.1:0-2707 GCA_963923115.1 uncultured Singulisphaera sp. | reverse complement strand
ATGTATTGGTTAAAAGTTTATCAGATATTTGACACAAAAAATGGACATGGCTACTTTTAAAGTGCCCCGGCGAAAAATCAGGATCACCAAAATGTCGCTTAACCGTTTGCCTTACAGGCCCGATTGGGATGGCCTCAGGGCGCTTGCCATACTCGGTGTGCTTTTCTGTCATGCCGAAATAGCATTGGCTGGCGGGTTTATTGGCGTGGATGTGTTCTTCGTTCTCTCCGGCTTTTTGATCACCAAGCTGATTTTCAAAGACATGGAGGGAGGGTGTTTTTCCATACTCTCTTTTTGGGAGAGGAGACTCAGACGGATTTTGCCCGGCCTGATTGTGGTGACGACCGCCTCCATGCTCGCCGGATATTTGCTTATGGCACCCGACGCCTATTCGGCACTTGGCAAGTCCGTGTTTGCCTTGGCAGGGATGGTCTCCAATTATTATTTCTGGTGGGACACTGGCTATTTTTCGGAGGAGGCCGACTACAAACCACTACTCCATACCTGGTCCCTGGGGGTTGAAGAGCAATTTTATTTCCTGATCGCGACCGGGATGCTTGTACTGGCCCGTACCGGGCAGGTGAAAAAAGCTGTCTGGTGGATCGGGGGAATATCCCTCGCTTCCCTTGCGATAAGCATTTGGGGCGCTTCCCAGGAATTCGCCTCGGCATTTTTCCTGTTGCCTGGAAGGGCATGGGAACTTGGCGCCGGAAGCCTCCTTGCCATGGTGGCGCCCATCCGATTCCCCCGACTCGCCCGGGAAATGTTCGGGATTGCCGGTTTGGGAATCCTCCTTTTTTGCGCCGTGATTTATGATGGCCACACTTTGTTCCCGGGGTTGGCCGCCATCCCACCCGTATTGGCGACAGTTTTTCTCCTTTGGCCCAACCCGGAGGGCTCCGAATCAACAATCATTCAAAAGTTTCTCTCGGTCCCTCCCCTGGTTTTTCTTGGAAAAATTTCCTATCCACTTTATTTGTGGCATTGGCCACTCACCGCGTTCCTCAACTATTGGAGTTTCGATCCCCCGGAGCTTCCGGCGCGGATCGGCATGGTTTTGCTTGCGCTTGTGTTGGCAATATTGACCTACTATTTTGTCGAGGCCCCTTTTCGAAATCGGGATTTTCTCCCCACCAAAACCGGACTATTCCGGTTTGCGACGACTGCGGGACTTTTGCTCGCGGGCGCCGGCGCGCTGATGGTGAGTGAGGCGGGCGATCACCTGGATCCTCCGCTTGAACAGGACATCGTGAAAAGCACAACCCAACGGGTCGTTCGCTACCTTCCCAGCCATGATTCAGGGCAGGAAATCGGCGACATACCGCGTTTTGGGAACGAAAGCGCGATACCTGAGATCCTCATTTGGGGCGATAGTCATGCCATGGCGGTTCTCCCCGCCATCGAAGCCCATTGCAACCAAAACCAAACGGCCGCATTGGCCGCGACAAGGTTTCTCACGCCCCCGATTGTCACCTTTCGCACGGATGAAGCGGATACTTTCAATCAGCTCGTTCTCGAATTTCTGAAAAAAAGCACCATTCACACGGTCGTTTTGGCGGGTCGCTGGTCGTCCTACCTGGCCAACCAATCAGATCATTCCGCGCTTTTGGACACAGTCGACCGGCTCCACGAATCAGGGCTCCGCGTCTTTTTCCTTAAGGATGTCCCGAACTTTCCCTACCATGTGCCCCGAATCATGTCGATGAACACGACCCGCAAATTCGAAATCCACCGGCTGGGGGTCTCGCGATCGGACCATGATCATGCAAATGCCTTTTACCATAGCCTGCTTCCCGAATTGATAAAACGCGGGGTCGGGATTATCGACCCGGTTCCCTGCTTCGCCCACGAGGAGGATCCCGATCTGCTTCTTCCTTTTGACACATCGGGGGTCTTCTATCGGGATGGCGATCACCTGAGCGTTTATGGAGCGATGAGCATCCGGGAAATATTCTCCCCCATCTTTGATTGATCCAACAGGCCACAAAGTGGCGAATGGATTTTGGCCCACGCCTTTTCCTATTTCTTTTTTTCCCCGGGCATCATCTGGATGTCCATTTGCTTTTGCATCGAATTCATGTCTTTATTCGGATCTGCATTATCGATTTTTTGCTGATGGGTCGACTCGGGATTATGGAGGGTTCCTTGTGGGTCACCGTTGGATCCCATGGAACTTTGACTTTTGGAGGGCTGGCCCAAAGGGCTGCCACACCCAAAAGAAATCATCAAAATGAGCCCGATGAAAGGGAGGGGGGCCTTTTGGACAGTTTTCCATTTGGGGATGTGGACAGAATCGGATGGTTTCAAAAGCCGGCCTCCCGGGGAAATTTTTGCAAAGGATGATTATGGGAATCCCACGAGAACCAGGTTCTTTGAGGGAATGGAGTTCCATAAAAAAGGGGGCCTTATTGGCCCCCGGTGTTTGGCGATCTTCCGTCTTTCAAGCTTATTGCTGGTTGAGGAAGGGTTTCACGAAAGCCTTGAAAATCTCATTGATGGAAGCGCTGGAGACATAAAGTTCCATGGCGGCGTTGTTCTTTTCGAGGATCACGCCACCCCCAACAAAATTCGGCTTGGCCTTGTCCAGGTTGGCGGGGAATCCGGGGGGAATCGGCACCATGCCGGCAAAAGCGCCCTTCATCACTTCGATTACCTTTCCAAGGTAACGAACCGGGTCGGTCAGGAATACCATGGTTTGGCGATCAGA
>CAWUOD010000571.1:0-2713 GCA_963923115.1 uncultured Singulisphaera sp. | reverse complement strand
ACAGAGCAAGGTCACCGGCCGCAAGAACTTCATCAACAAGAAGGATCTCCGGATCTATCGCGGTGGAAATGGCGAAAGCCAGGCGAACCATCATCCCGGCACTGTAATATCGAACTGGCATATTAAGAAAATCGCCCAGTTCTGTGAATTCCGCGATAGCCTGTACTTTGCCTTTGAGGGTGGAAGGAGTCTCTCCTTGAAGGTACGAACGATACGCGATGTTTTCCCAACCATTGGCCTCGGGTTCAAAACCCAAATGAATATCAAATAAAGATGAGATTTTTCCGACCACTTCCCGTTTTCCGGAGGTGGGACGATAAATCCCGGCGAGCATTTTCAACAGGGTTGATTTTCCCGCCCCATTGTGCCCAAGGATGCCAAGGCGCTCACCCCGCTTTACCTCAAATGATACATCCTTTAAGGCCTTGACCTCCATATGGGGGTTTGCCCCTTTGCGGAACATTTGTCCCACCAGGAACTCTTTGAGTGTAACAACTTTGTTTTGGCGGACCTTGAAAGTGAGACTTACCTGGTCCATCACTACCCGGGCCATTTCACGCCTCCATGCGTCGACCTAGGGGATGAAAAAATCATAGATGGAGTATGACCTTGTCTTCCCTGGCCCGCAATGCCAATCCAGCCGCGAGGCAAAAGAGTCCCGAAATGCCAAGGGCGAGACCCCAGGTGATTGGATCCGCTACTCTCCCTTCCAGCATCGGAATTCGTATCAGATCCAAAAAGGGTACAACCGGATTCATTCGCACAAGCCAACCAAGGCCCCGCTCCATCAATAAGGAACTGGGATACATAATCGGGGTAAGGTAAAACAGTATTTGAAAACCAATTTCGCACAAATGCCTGGTGTCGCGAAAATGGATATTGGCGAGTCCAAAAACAACAGATACCGCCCAACCGGTCACAAGAAAAACCGGTATAGATCCTAGAACACTGATAATTGAAAGAATTCCTGGCCACCCACGCAGAACAACCGTAAGGGCAACAACAAGGAGCGTCGCCAATATTAGGTGAAAGCCATGATAAAGTGTGTTTCGGAGCGGATAAATTGCCATAGGTGCTGGATATTGACGAATATAGCTTTCCGCCCTTAGGAAACATTGGCACCCTTCTAGAGTGCACTGTAGCAAAAAATTCCAAACCGCAATACCAGCCATTACATAAGGTGCGTAAAAATGGATATCCTGGTTGAGCAGTGTGGCAAAAACAGTGCAAAAAATCACTGTCATGGCAATTGGATTTAAAAGTGACCAACCCATCCCCATGATGGAACCTCGGTAACGAGACCGTAGATCCATCCGAACCAGGGAGTACCAAAACCAGCGGCAGGCCCAGATCTGCCGAATGTATTCCGCCATGAAACTCTCATTCATAATTGCAAATGGTGAGAATCAGGCCAACCGTCCCAAAACCACCAATATCCATTGATCCTTCAGGTAACATAAGTGACCCTCCGGGGTCAATTGAGCTTCCCAATCCCTGTAATTGATAAAATCAAACCCCGCCTTCCATTCCTCTTAACTGCTAATGAAAACTCCATTAAAGAATTTCTCTTTGAAATTCGTACTGTTTTGATACCCGTTCCCCGGTTGCCCCCCTAAAATAAGAGGACCTGAATTTTGGCCCGAATTGGGCTTTTCAGGTCAAATGACGGTTTACCAGAGAGTTTTGATCATGGCCAAAGAAACTACCCTTTCGGCAGAGCCGATGACCGGCGCGGACATTCTTGTCCAATGCTTGCTCAATCATGGGGTGGATACAGTTTTCGCTTATCCTGGCGGGGCTAGCATGCCCATCCATCAATCCTTAACCATGGTCGAAGATAAACTTCGGACGATTTTGCCTCGTCACGAACAGGGAGGTGGTTTCGCCGCTCAAGGCTACTACCGTTCAACGGGCAAAATTAGTGCTTGTTTTTCAACTTCCGGTCCGGGTGCCACCAACTTTGTCACCTGTTTGGCCGACGCCAAAATGGACTCCATTCCCATGTTGGCAATAACGGGTCAGGTCAGCACGCCCGTGATTGGAACCGATGCGTTCCAGGAAACCCCAATTGTTGAGGTTTGCCGGGCCATCACCAAACATCATTATCTGATCACCAACACCGAAGATATTACCCGGGTGGTCAAAGAGGCTATCTATATTGCCATGTCCGGTCGCCCTGGCCCGGTGATCATTGATGTTCCAAAGGATGTTCAGCAAAGGCGAGTGGTCCCAGTTTGGGATCCCCCAATGAACCTCCCGGGTTACCAACCTAACCGGAAAATACCCCGGGAAGAGCTCGATCAGATATTGGAACTTCTCAAGGATAGCTCCCGACCGATAATCTACGCTGGTGGCGGTGTAGTTTCATCGGGAGCCCATGAACAGCTGAAAATTTTTGCCGAACGAACCCGCATTCCGGTTACGATGACACTCCTTGGACTTGGAGGTTTCCCATCTGACCATTACCTTTCTCTTCATATGCTGGGAATGCATGGAAGCATATACGCAAACTATGCAATTAATGACGCTGATCTTTTGATTTGCCTGGGCGTTCGATTTGACGACCGGGTAACCGGGAAGCTTAGCGAATTTGCCAAGCATGGCAAAATCGTTCACATCGATGTGGATCCCTCGGAACTCAACAAGAACAAACCTGCACTGCTCCCCATTCAGGGAGATGTTTTGCAGGCGTTAACCGATCTCAATCGGATGA
>CAWUOD010000570.1:0-2714 GCA_963923115.1 uncultured Singulisphaera sp. | reverse complement strand
TGTGTATAAGAGACAGATTGAGGCCAATCGAAAGGGAGGGAAAATGCTCCACCGAGATCTGGAAGGCCTCGGCGGATTGCGCGGAAAGGGTTCTCCCGTTTTCAAAGATCGTTCCCGAAACCATTACCGGTACAATTTTTCCTGTATCCCGTCGGTGCTTGTCGATAGCAAAAAGGCACGCCTTCATCACCAAAGTGTCAAACGAGGTCTCGGGAAGGAGTATATCCACTCCCCCATCAACAAGGCCCCCAATCTGCTCGTAATAGCTCTCGACCATTTGGTCGAAGGTGACTTCACGGTGGCCGGAATCTTCGACATTGACCCCCATGGACAAGGTCTTTTTGGTTGGCCCGATGCTCCCCGCCACAAACCGGGGTTTACCTGGAGTCCGGAGAGTCCATTTATCCGCGACACGCCTTGCCAGGCGGGCCGCCTCAAAGTTCAGCTCATAGACAAGCTTGTCAAGCTGAAATTCCTTCATGGAGAGGGAATTTGTGTTGAAGCTGTCCGTTTCAATAATGTCCGAGCCAGCCTCAAGGTAGGCTTCGTGGATCGATTCAATCATCCTGGGTTGGGTGAGGACCATCACCTCGGTGCAATTTTTCAGCGCGCTGGGGTGATTCCGGAATCGTTCCCCCCGGTAATCTTCCTCCGTTGGGGAAAATGCGTAGATTTGGCTCCCCATGGCGCCGTCCAGAAGTAGAATCCGCTTGTTGAGGGCATCCTCAAGCAGGGTGGAAGAACTGCTAAAACTCACGATGGATTCCGCCTCACTTGTTTCACTAACCGCGAAACACGCAATTTGACCAGATATCCAAAGGGTCAATGCGCGTTCGATGGATTGGAAAGTCCAAAAATTTCCCAATCCGGCAATGGATGGACATTGTAAATTTTAGCGCTTAAGGAAGCCAACTCAAGAACCATACGCAATTCGAGAACAAAAAGAAAAAATACCCCCACATGTGCCGTTTAGGTGCTTTTGAGAACCCGCAAATAAAGGGGGAACCTCAACGGAGGATTTTGGATCCCACTCCAAGGCAAAAGCCAAGGTGGGCTTGCAAGCCCCGTCCGTTATGATGGTTCCCCGCGGGTGCTCATTGGTTCGTCAAAAGTACACCAGAGTGTCGAACACCGCAGGGGTAACCTCATACTAGCATTGATGCGAAACCCACTCAAGACTTTGTTGGGAAATTTCCAAAAAGCCATCTGGTCAAAATTGTTTATCCGGGCCACCAAACAAAACAAAAGGAGTTCCACTCGGAACTCCCTTGCGATGGTGGCATCGAATTTAATGAAATATCAGTCGCCTGTTTTCGAGTTGCTGTCAAAGACCCGGACTTTTGCCCAGCCTTCCTTGCATTCCTCAATGAATTTTTTGTGGTTGGCACTGACCTGATACACATCGTGCGAAGCGCGGTCCTTGAAAACAACGCTGAGTCCAACATGAAAACCGACATCGTTTACTTCACGACGAAGATCATCACAAAGGGTCCCAGCGGAGTAATAGACAACGCCGTCATGTTGGGGAAGGTACTTGTGGCAAGCAGAAATCAGTCCCTGAATGTTGGCGGGGGTGGGGTCTTTAAGTGTAAAATAGACATTGTGAACAAGGTGGGTGCTCATGGTTTCCTGCCGGGAACATTGGAGTGGTAAGAACTATTTGTTTTTTATACCGGCAAATCCGGCCCCTTTCCAGTAATTCCCGGGCCAACTGAACCGAGAGCCTTGATGAGCATAATCATCTCGTTGTCTACATCTTCGGGCCCCTCAACCGTCCTTTCCACTTCAAACCTTACCAAGGCCCGAAACCGTTTACGGAGCCTGTGAATCGCGACTTTTACTGCTCCTTCGGAAATCCCAAGGTCGGAAGCGGCCTGCTTTTGGGATAAATGTACGCAATCCCCCGTTAGCCACGGTTTTAGGATTTCGAAATTTCGTGCCTGGTTGTCGGAAACCAATTCCCTGTGAAGCTCGGCCAATGCCCTGGAAACAATGTTCAAAGCCCATTCTCGTTCGAAAAGCATTTGATTGTTTTCGTTTTTACGATCAGGCATGTCGTAATTGCTTCCATCCTCTCCCCGGAATAGCGAAAAGAATCGGATCAATCCCCCCCCGTTTGATTCTCTTTTGGGCCACACGCCTATTCGCCAAAAAATGTCTTAGCGCCCCCAAAAGATAAGAACGAAATTTCCCCTTTTGGGGGTGTGCTCCCGGAAATCCCATCCCCTCCAAAATGGAAAGGAAAAAGTCATTGGCCATATCAACTGCTTCCCCCTCGGACTTTCCATCAGCCCGAAGGAATGCCACCACTGGAGGATAGTAGTCGGCGCATAATGCCTTGAGAGCCACCCGCGCGCCCTCACCCTCCCCATTTGAAGCCGCTATCACACTCCAGTGGGTGGTTTGAAAGGGTAAAGACATGAGTCATTTATCCCTCGGTGAGATGAAAGGGGTTTTCCCAGTAATGATGGTGTAGCAAAGCATGATCATCAGGATAAATACTATGGGCGCGGCAGTGCTCGCCTCGGCGGCAAGGAGGGACGCCCAGACCAGACACCAGACCCAGAAAAGCCAGGTCCCTCGATAAGGAATTCCACCGGGAAATACCATCATCCAAAAAATGACAACCATTGAGATTAAAATCAGGGGACCAAAGGAATAAGACAGCAAACTAATCACCACCTGTCTCTTATACACATCTCCGAGCCCACGAG
>CAWUOD010000569.1:0-2729 GCA_963923115.1 uncultured Singulisphaera sp. | reverse complement strand
TGATGGGCGAAAAGGGCGGTTTGTTTAACCTTTTGGCCAATCTTTTCGCGAGCCATGGCTTGGATTGATTTGGAAAAGGGCTGTGACCAGGGATTTGTGGATTTATCATCCTGCCGGGAGGGGTTTTATTGGCCGGATTGCTGGTTAGCGTGCGAAACTCCAAGGAAGCCCTTGCCGCTTTGGCCGGTGGTGCGGACATCATCGATGTCAAGGAGCCCCTGGCGGGATCCCTTGGCTCGGCCACACCCCAAATCTGGGGCGAAATCGCCCAGGTGATAGGGGACCGCAAGCCGCTAAGCGCGGCGTTGGGGGAGTTGACGGATTGGGATGGGACTTTGCCTTCCGAGCCTTTCAGGTATGTAAAGTGGGGGCTTTCCGGTTTGCGGGGAAATGCCCTGAGGGACCGGCTTGCTTCGGCCTTTTTTGATGTGGGCGAATCCAGTCTTTTGCCCGTTGCGGTCGCGTATGCGGATTTTGAGCGGGCTGGGTGCCCCCGCCCACTGGAAATTCTCGAATTGGCGGCGGGAATGGGTGCCCCGGTGCTGCTCATAGACACTTTTGTGAAGGACGGACGGGTACTGACCGATTTTTGTGACCTGGAGGAGATCGCCACCCTCCGTCACAGGAGCGCTGGAATGGGGATGGCTTTGGCTTTGGCGGGTTCCCTCAACAAGGCCTCGATTGAAATCCTTGCCCCCTTTGGCCCGGATTGGTTCGCGGTTCGGGGAGCGGTTTGTTCCGGTTCGCGGACGGGGGAGATCGATTCGCTATTGGTGCGCGCGATGGCCCAATTGATCAATCCTTTGGAAGCCAACGGCGCAGATTGACCCATTCAAATGCCATACCCTGATCGGCGATCCTTCTTGGACCAAATTCGCTTGTCCATTCATCGACCCAACCCCTGGCAATCGGGGTGTCCAGATCCTTTGAAAATTTGGGGCCAACCGATTTCAAAAAGACGACCTTTTTGACCTGGTGACCATCCGCCAATCGTAATGTGATCGCATCCGAGGTCACCGACCAGTTCTCGGGTAGTCGTCCATCGAAATGGTCGAGATTCGCGAGCATTTCTTTTAGGGGGACAATTTCGGTGGGCCATTTGTTTGCGCTTTTGGATTGCGCAAAAAGCTCCAAAAGATAGGGCTTCAGCAAAAGCATCGAATCGATCGCCATGTGATGGGCCAGCGAGTCGCTGAACTTTTGCGACTTTTGCGCTTTGCGGATACAATCCGCCGCATTTCCCCCTCCCGGCACAACCCAGACCATTTCACCCGGGTCGAGAGATCTTCGCCAGTTCAACCACGCGCCGGGCAATCCTTTCCAATCAAAAAGGCTTCCTCCAAGCTTCACCATCGTGACACGGGACATCGATCAACACCCCTGGACTTCGAGGAGCATCGCGAGTGCCACCGCCGGAAGGGCCGTCGAAGCACCTTTTCCCAGCAACCTGGAAAGGTCCACCCTCGGGCACGAATCGCCCCGGATTTCCTGGTGGATTTGCCGGGCGAAAAATTCGCCCGATCCCGATACCAAAAATCGGTTGATGTCACGGCCAAGGCGTGTCCGAATTGTTTCAATGCTGGAGGCAATCCGGTCGACCATAACCTTGCGAAGAGATCGGGCCAGGGCCACGATTTCGTCCTGGGTGGATGTTTCCAGATCCGCCCCAAGCATTCGCGCCATACGCAAAATTCTGGCGGTTTGGCTACGCGGTTTGCCATCCGCTGTGTCGCAATCGCTCGAATATTCCGGGATGTCACCCAGAACCCCAAAAAGGTCATCTGTTGTCGCAAATAATTCCGTGGCTCCGGCCAAACCCATCAGGGCGCACAAGGGTGTCCGCCTGACTCCGGTGTAGATCAGCTCGCCCGATTGAATTCTGTGCGGATCGGTGATTCCCGCGGGAATAGGCTTCCCATCGAGAATGGGGATGAGGTCCGTCGTGGTGGAGCCAATGTCGATCCATAGGACTAGGCCATCGCCATATTTTCGACCCAGCCAGTGCGCTCCGGCCGACCAATTTGCGGCGGCGATGGATAAATAATTTTCCTTGGCGGTTTCGGACCCGACATATCGCCCATCCGTCGACCACCAGCGCAGATTCGCCCCGTCCTTGACCGATTCCAGGGCATCCACAATCGCCCGGACCCCCTCCGCTTTCGATGCAAAACAGTCGCAAAGCTCTCCGGTCATTGTCGCCCCGATCACATCGACGGGACCGAGCTGTTCAAAAACCTCACGAAGTTTTTCGGGAAGACCGGCGGGATCCTTCCAGAGCGGGAAGGACCAGGAGCGGGCCTGGTCGATCTTGTGCGAGGTCCGGACCGCTGCCTTGATGTTCGCCCCGCCTATGTCAATTCCCAAAAGTCTCATCACTATCGCGGTGCTCCCTGGCCAAAAAACCTTTTGCTGAAAAAAGGACCTTGATGGATTAACTCCGGTTTTATGACCTTACTGGATAGGGTAAGGGTTGTTTGGTGGATAAGGGCTGGTATTGGGAATGGGGACCAAAGGGCCACTGCCGCCGGTTGGTGGGCTTCCTTGGGGGTAGTTTTGCGGAATGGATTGGGGATATGCATGTGGGGCAAGGGGTTGCCCATACTGGGGCATTGGTTGCCGGTCGGTTTGCGCGTTGTTTGGAGGGATATTCTGGGAGCGTCCCGAAAAAGGGCCCGCAGGGGAGGCACCCGGATAAATTACCGTGCCGGGAATCGAGTTGGAAACGGGGC
>CAWUOD010000568.1:0-2731 GCA_963923115.1 uncultured Singulisphaera sp. | reverse complement strand
ATCGGGATTGGCCTTTTTTCCGGACATTGATCGAAAATGCCCAGATGATCCTGTCCAAGGCTGATATGAACATCGCCCGGCTTTATGCGGGACTTGTGGAGGACAGCGCGATTTCGAACCGGATCTTTGGCCGCATTGAAAAGGAATACAAGTTATCCGTCTCGAATATTTGCTCCATTACAGGGCAAAATAGTCTTTTGGAGCATATGCCGATCCTCCGTGATTCGATAGCCCGCCGGAATCCGTATGTGGATCCATTGAGCTTTATCCAACTTGTACTGCTGAGGAGGCTTCGGGGTGGCGACGACTCCCCTGGGTTGCTGGAGGCGGTTCTTGAAAGCATTGGCGGAATCGCCTCGGGACTCAAGAACACGGGTTGATCGTTTTTGTGTTCGAAAAAAAACCGCGGCTGTTTCCAAAGAAAACAGTCGCGGCTCAAGGAATCCGGGACAGATTTTAATCCATTCTGGAAAAAGCTGGGGAACTAGGATTCGAACCTAGACAGAATGCTCCAGAGGCATTCGTGCTACCGTTACACTATTCCCCAATTGTTTCCAATTATTTTGATCGATAGGTGGGAATTGTCAAGCCGGGGCCAATCAGCCTGTACATTTTTCGCAGTTGACACAAACCAAAACACCCCGGGGGCCCTGTTTTACGAGGACCCCCGGGGCGCGCAAGGCGGCAAGCGGTTGGTTTCCTAGACGAGGTCGAGGTGATGAGCCTCGGCCAGGCAGCGGAGTTTTTTCATCGAGCGGGCATGGAGCTGGCGGACCCGCTCCTTGGTGATTCCGAACTTGGCGCCGATCTCCTCAAGGGTCAGGGCGCCCATGTCGTTTTCCAGACCGGCGCGCAGCGAGACAATCTGGCGCTCCCGCGGATCGAGGTGACGCAAGAGTTGCTGGATGCTTTCCGCCTGCGCGCGGCGGCGGGAGAGTATCTCGTGCTCGTCGGTGCGGTAGTCGGCGGAAAGGTCGAACAGTTCTTCCTGACCGGTGACAAAACGCTCCTTGCGGGTGCGATCATCGGGGATCGAACGGGCAAAGTTCTTCATGAGGGCCCAGCTAGCATAGGTGCTGAATTTGAAGCCCCGGCTGTAGTCGAACTTTTCCACTGCCCGGATCAGCGACATATTCCCATCGGACAATAACTCGAAGAAGTTGTCCGATTGGGCGGAATGCCTCTTGGCCACATTCACAACCAGGCGCATGTTTGCCGCGATCAGAAGCTCCTTGACCTTGTTGGCTTCGGAGATCAGGTTCTCCGCTTCCTCGACGAGCTGCGATTTGACCTTTGCCGTATCCAATTGCAAAGGCGCGTCCGGCGTTTCCGGATTGGGTTTGCTGCAAAGCTTGAGACGGATTTTCCCGGCAAGGTGCTTAAGGTAGTTCATCTTCCGAAACAAATGCTGTTCCTGGTCCTTGTTGAGCAGGGGGACCGTGTAAAGGGGAGCAAGTTCGGGGGGAACATCCTTGGGAGCCTTCATCTGCGCCCGCTTCACCTCGAATTCCTCAAGGCCAGGCATGGGTTCAAGAAACGCGCCCACCATTCCGGTCTTGTCAAAGTCGGAATTGGAGATCGAGTCAAGATTCAGGGCGAGAAGGCGCTGTGCGCGCGCCTCCAACAAGGCCCGACGCATCACACTCCGGGTACGCTCAAAGTGATTGGCTATGACATTCATGGGTGCTCCCCTCCTGTACATTTCCAGGGCCAATGTCTTGTCCATCTGGGAAAGCGACTTGTTTCTTTTGGGAAACAGGGCCGATCCCGGATTCAGCCTGTCATGGCTTTTGATCAGGGCCCTCACCGTTTCAACCGACCTGCCCGTTTCGTGGGCGATGGATCGACTGATTTCAGTGATGCTTGAGCCTTCAACCTCGGCCATTTGCCTTGCCCGGAGGAGTATTCCCTCGCGCTCGGCATCGGTTGTCTGCATGAAGCGGGATCCCCGCTCCACTTCTTTGGGGTACTTGCGGACAAACTCGTCCACGGCCCCCGGGGTATAGACAAGCCTGCGCTTGCCGTTGAGTGTCACCGTTTCGCCGGAAAGGCCGAGCCTTTTCCAACGCTGGATGGTTTTGCTGCACACACCCAACCGGGCGCAGACCTCCTCGGTGGTCCACCAGCTTTTATGCTGTGGTGCGGGAGCTCCAGCCTGGGCCATGGCCGTGGCTGAAGAGTCCCCGCCGTGAAGCACCGCATGATTAAGGGCGGCGATGAGCTTGGGGAGGTCCTGAAGGAGGTCGCTCCCCTCAATAAGCATGTGCGGGTACGAATCCGGCCGATAAAGGGTGATCCTGAAGCAGATGAACTGCCAAGGATAACGCTTTTTCGGATCTATCTGAGCAAGCAATTCGTGGGCCCGTTCCGCCTGTTCCACCTTGCAAAAGGCGGGAGAGAAACGGACCAATTGGTCTGAAAGCTGTCTCAGTCCGGGGTGCACGAATGCATCCGCCTGCTTTTTCCTGGCTCGACCGCCCATGGCCTGACCCTCCGATCGCGAGGATGGGTACCGGATGGAACCGCATCGCTTTAAGATTGGATTGTTCGAGGAGAGTTCCGAGCGAACGATTGGGGAATGATTCCCCCAACTTTCGTCGAACCTATCTTTTGAACAATGCATAATCGCGTCCGTTGGACCCTAGCTTTTTTTTTGGGGAGAGGGAGGAATATTTCCGAATATTTCGGTTTTCCTTCCTGAACATTTGTTTCAGGTGGTTTTCAGGCCACC
>CAWUOD010000567.1:0-2734 GCA_963923115.1 uncultured Singulisphaera sp. | reverse complement strand
CCATGGGGCAGGAAAGGCTTTCGGAATTCGCAAGCGAACCTGGTTTATGCGACCCTAAACAAGGCCCTTGAGCACTTTGCCTTCGGCGATGGGCATCGGACGACCGATGTTATCGCGCACCTGGGTTGCGGGATCGAGGCCCAATCCCTTGTAAACCGTTGCAAAAAGATCGCCAATGGTGCAGGCGTTGTCCTTGATGTCCATGCCGTCATCGCTGGTTGCGCCGTAGGTTTGACCACCCTTGAGAGCGCCACCACCGACCACGACAGACCAACAGCGGGCCCAGTGATCCCGGCCTGTGTTTTGATTGATGCGCGGGGTGCGACCAAACTCACCCATCCACATCACGACCGTGTTCTTCCAGAGACCCCGCTCGCGCAGATCGCTGACCAACGCGCTGAACCCCTTGTCCAAACGGGGGCCGTTGCCGGTCTTGATGGTGTTGAAGATGTTGTTGTGGTTGTCCCAACCACCCAAATCCACCTCGACGCAGGAAACACCCTGCTCGACCAGTTTTCGGGCCAAAAGACATCCCATGCCGAACTGGTTTTGGGTGCCACCATAGGCATCGATCACATTGCGCGGCTCCTTGGCCACTTCGAACACGGTCCGAAGCGGGGAGACGGTAAGGTCGAACGCCTTTTTGTAAATCGAGGCGTGCGCCTGGGCTGCCGACCCGGCCGCTTCACGATCCTCGGATTTTTTCAGGTGAGGGAAAGTCCCCTCGGCGAATTGATCTTCCACCGCGTAAAAGAGCCGCTGACGACGACGGATACGGTCTTCGGTTTCGGACGCGCTTCCACCCAAGCCACCCGGACTGCGGATATTTTCGGGCGGCTGGCCAGCATTCTGGACAGTGAACGGCGCGTTGATCATCCCGAGGAAACCGGGACCGACCCGCTGAGCGGTGCCACCAACTCCGATGAATCCGGGCAGAGGCAAATCCTTCGGGGTCAAAAGGGACGATACCATGGCCCCGGCCGCGGGATAGGTCACCACCGGATTGGGTGGCCGCCCCGTGTTCATCAAAGTTGTTCCCCGCTCATGGCTACCTTCATTGGTGACCAGGGATCGAACGATGGAAAGGTCCTTGAATTCCTTGGCCAATCCGGGAAGAACTTCTGAAATCTGCACACCCGGGGCTGTCGTGTTGATCGGCTTGAACTCACCACCCGTGCTGGCACCCGGTTTCAGATCCCAAAGATCCATGTGGGAAGGGCCGCCTCCCATCCAAAGTATGATCAGGCTCTTGCGTTCTTTTTTTAAGGTCGTTTCGGCTGCGCGAAGCCCGTTCCAAAACTGGGTACCAACCCCTGAAAGGGCCCCCAGGGCCGCAGCGTGCTCAAGAAAATGGCGGCGATCCATTCGGCTCATGGCTAGCTCCCTTTATCTTTCAGGGTGATCTTGTCCCAGTCCTGATGTGTTTTGTCTGGATTTCAATCCCGCGACCAATTACGGTATGCAGGATTTTTCTTTCGGTTCCAAACAACCACTTTGTTGCATAACTATGTTTTAGACGAAAATCCATCCGGGCGGTTCCGGGAAAACGAAACAAATTCTAAAAATTACCGAGTAAAGGTCCTCCAGGTCGATGAGGCCCCTCATCGCCGGACGAATTTGACTGAAAAAAACAGTGGGAATGGCGAAAAAATGGATCCCATCCTTACCAACGACCCATTTTGGCTCTCCTGCCGGTCCCAAATGATGCTTGACCCGGGATCGATCAACCTCAATACAGGCTCGTTTGGCCCAACTCCCCAATCGGTATTCCGGGAAGCCCAGGAAAACCGCCGACAGCTGGCCGCTCAACCCATGGACTTTCTGTTGCGGCTCCTGCCACCACGCCTACACCAGGCCAGGTTACGCCTCGCCCATTTTCTCAATTCCCACTTCTCCTCAACCGTTTTTTTCCCAAATGTCACCCTGGCCCTTAATGGAGTGATCGACTCCCTTCCGGCGCTTTTGCCTCATTTCAACGCCACCAACGACCTCTCCCAACATGAACTCCTCATGGGCGACCTCGAATATGGCTCCCTTGTTTGGGCCTGGCAAAAGCTGTCCCGTGCGACTGGACTCAGGATCAAGGTGGTCAACCTGCCCAGGACACCAAAAGATCCGGGAGAGATCCTTGACGCCTTTTTGAAAGGCTGGACCCCCGCAACCAAAGTCCTTTATTTCAGCCATGTAACCTCGCCAACGGGAATGATCCTCCCCGCCCGTGAACTTTGTGCCCTGGCAAGGTCGCGAGGCGCACTTTCGATTGTGGACGGAGCCCACGCCCCGGCTTTTGTTCCTCTCGACCTGAATGAGGTCAACGCCGATTTTTACGCGGCCAATTGCCACAAATGGCTGCTTGCTCCGATTGGATCGGGTTTCCTGAATGCCGCTCCCCACCTATTGGAAAAGCTTGAACCCCTTTGGGTAAGCTGGGGATTTGTTCCCGATCCCAAACTCGGACTACACGATACCGATGCCCTCGGAACCACCCCGGCCATCCGGCGACTTGAATTCGCCGGGACCATGGATCCGGCACCCTACCTGGGAGTGGGGCCCGCCATCGAACTCCATCAGGAAATGGGCCCCTCCGCCATTCGCCACCGCCAATCGTCCCTTAACCAGGCCGTGCGGGACACGGTGGCCGATGTGGTGGGCTGGAAGATCCAGACTCCCGATTTGGGTGTTCTTTCAGGCGGGATGGTCTCCTATCAGCTTCCCAACCCCTATCCCCAAAATC
>CAWUOD010000566.1:0-2736 GCA_963923115.1 uncultured Singulisphaera sp. | reverse complement strand
GGTCTCGTGGGCTCGGAGATGTGTATAAGAGACAGGGTTTGGGGAGTGTGTGGACGGTACAGACATGGAAACCTCAGGAAGCCGTCAGGACAATTTGGGGCATGGGAAAAGGTGGGGGCAATAGTGAATCGTCATTTTGAAGAAATCAAACCGTCCACGATCCCAACCCCTTTGCTTTATTCCTAGTTTTGTTTCGGCCTTTTGGAAAAAGACAATCCCGTCTTGCACCAAAACCTCATCCGAATGGGGTGATTGGCCGCATGGGGGCAATATTTTTTTCGCAGAATGAAACCCCAGGGATTTGGTCGAATGAAAAAGCCCAAAAAGAAGGGCGACCCCACCGGGGCCGCCCTTTCGGGTTGAAAGGAGAGGATGGTCTTCTCTGGTTTCCGGTAGACCGGTTGGGATGTTAATCCGCCTCGTGTTTGAGGGCGGAAACCTGTTTGGCCATGTAGGGATCGACGACCTTCAATTTGACTCCCAGGCCGATTGCCGCTCCCGCGATCATGATCAGTAGGATCACAACCTTGCCGGGAAGCCGGAAAAGTCCAAAAGATCCCAGGACGATTTGGGCGCCAAGGGAAAGTCCCACAAGGCCACCGGAGACCATGATTGCTTTGGCGAACATGGGTCCATAAGGTTCATCGAGTCGGGCCAACCACCAAAACGAGATATCCAATACCGCAAAAACAATTGGGGCGGGTGCGATAAGAAGTCGCATCCAGAGAGGCCATGCGGTGAGCGCGAATAGCATCCCGGTGAGGCCATACAGCACGGAAAAAGCCAGGAGATGGACATGGGTCGTCAAAGCAAGGTGATCGAGCGATTTCCCCTGATTGGCATCGGGAACCAAATAGTCTTTGACCTCTTCATAAGTTTCGAGGGGATATTTCGCGCCTGAGCCACCGACCCCCTTGGCGTGGCAGCGGCAGCATCGGTCGGTGACGATCGCCTGGAGATGGACCTTCAAGGTGCCGCCTTCTCCCTGGACTATGTAGTCCTTGGTGATGGGGAGCTTGGCGAGGTCGCCTTTCAGTTCAAAACCTTTTTCATCATAGGTGGCCTCGGGGGCGCCGGAGCGGATCCAGGCAATCAGCGCGAGTCTTTCGCCATCGCGGCGCCTGAGGACTTCCGCCTTGGCGTGTTCGGCCTCGGCAGCGATGGAAAGGTCCAGGGACCTTTCGGCCGCGACGGCTTTCATGGCGGATTTGAGGCCGCCCCCTTTTTTCTCGGTGAAGGCGGCGCGCATGCTGCCCGAGCCATTAAAAGGGAGTGCTTCGGGAGCAGTCAGCAGGTGTTCGAGTTGGGTTTTGCCGGGTTCGCCATGGTATGCCCGGACGACATCCTCCCCATCGGGAAGGGCCTTGCCGGGGCCCGCCTCCTGGAAGTGGAGGTTTACCAGCGCGGAGACGAATCCGATCCCCACGGAGAAGAGAAAACAGGTCACGACGATCCTTGCGGGAAGTGGCCAGGATGTGGCGACGCCCTCTTTTCCGTGGGTGAGTTGGTCGATCCATTTCAGGAGTTTTAACATGTATTATATCCCCAAAAGTGCAGGAGAAATCAGGGTTTCGCCGCGAATCGTTTTTCCAGGCGTTCCAAAAGGAGGGATTTTGCCTCGTCGGCCGGGCCATGGTGGGTAAAGCCGGCGGCCGCCTTGTGTCCGCCGCCTCCAAAGGTTTGGGCGATTTCGGCCACATCGAACCCGTTTTGCCCACGAAGGCTTCCCCGGGTCTCGCCCGGCTTGCGCTCCACCAGCACAAAAGCCGCCGTGGTGCCATTCAACACCCTTACCAGATCGATAAGATCTTCGGCGTCTTCGGGAATGGCGCCCAATTCCGCCCAATCATCCAGGAGGATTTCGCTTCCGGCGACACGCCCATCCAGATAGGAGGCGACCCGTGACAAAAGCCGACCAGACAGGCGCAATTTGCCCATCGAGGATCGTTCATAGATTTCGCGATAGATCAGGGTGGGGTTGGCTCCCTTTTGGACCAGATTCCCTGCAAGGGTAAAAGATTCGGGAAGGGTGTTTCCATGGCGAAACCAGCCCGTGTCGGTTGCCAGGCCTGTGTACAGGGCCTGGGCGGCGACCGGGTCTGGCTCATAACCCAAAGCATTGGCCGCCTCATGGATCAGGCGGCAATTCGCTTCCGCCGCGGTGCTGATGAATGGGTGGGATGCGAAATTGTCCTGGGTTGCGTGATGATCAATAACCACTTTGGGGCCGGCAAAGGCGCGGACATTTTCGGCCCAGTGGCCCAACTGGTTCCAGGTTCCCGTATCCACCACGGCGATGGCGTCCGCTTTGGCCCAGAGGTCTTCGGTCGCTTGTTCCCTTCGAACCAGAATCCCATCGGGGTCGAGAAACCGATAGCGCGTGGGAAGGCCCCCTTCGAGCAAGGGAGTCGCATGTCCTCCCTTTGAACGAATGGCCTTTGCCAAGCCCAAAAGCGACCCAATGGCATCCCCATCAGGCTTGGCGTGGCTGAGGAGGATCCAGTTTTTGTGGGTTTCAACCAGATTTTTAAGCGGTGACCAATCCATGCGATAACCATTTGGTTTTGGTGGGAGTGGTCAATTATAGGACCGGAGGGGTTTCGGGTATTGGGGAATCGAGATTCCGTACCTTGATGTCGGTTTATCGGAAGTTTGTCCCTGGATTTGGTTGCCCGGGGTTTTCCACAGGTTCCGGATATCAAAAAAAACGCCCGGGGGTTCCGGGCGTTTTTATGG
>CAWUOD010000565.1:0-2747 GCA_963923115.1 uncultured Singulisphaera sp. | reverse complement strand
GCTTGAGAGCCGAGGTGATTTGATAAATTTCTTCCATGCCGCAACCCATCGGGCCGCGCCCCATGAGCACAAGCACATCTCCCGGCTTGATCCCGCCGTTTTTGATGGCGCGAATGGCAAGCGGTTCCGAGGTGAAGACCCGGGCCGGACCTTCGTGGCGATAAACTCCATCGGCACCGACCATGCTCGGGTCGATCGCGGTCGCCTTGATCACGGAACCCTCGGGGGCCAGGTTCCCCTTGGGGAACACCACGGTCGAGGAGAGGCCAGCCGTGCGGGCCTGAGCAGGATTGAGAATCACGGTTTCGGGGTCGATTCCATCGCGCTGGAAAAGGAGTTCGCGCATCCGTTTGCGCCGCTCGGATTTGGCCCAGGCATCCAGGATGGGTTCGATCGTTTGACCCGTGATGGTTCGCGCGCCCAGCCGCAAAAGACCCAGTTCGCGAAGGTGGAGCATCACCTCGGGCACACCCCCGGCAAGGAAGACCCGCACGGTGGGATGGCCTATGGGGCCATTGGGAAGCGCATCGACCAGGCGGGGAACCTTGCGATTGATGGCGGTCCAGTCCTCGACGCCGGGGCGGTCCAATCCTGCGCTAAAAGCGATCGCAGGAATGTGTAGAAGCAGATTGGTCGATCCGCCAAACGCCGCATGGACGGCCATCGCGTTGTGGATGGCGTCCTCGTTGAGGAAGTCCTTTCCCGTAAGGCCCGCTTTGGCCATGGCAAAGACAGCTTCGGCGGTTTGCGCGGCAAGTTTGAGCCAAACGGCCTGTCCCGAAGGTGCAAGCGCGGCGTGGGGCACGGTCATGCCGAAGGCTTCGGCGACAACCTGGCTCGTCGCGGCGGTGCCCAAAAACTGGCAACCGCCTCCGGGTGATCCGCAGGCGCGACACCCCATCTCCGCCGCCTCCTTGAGGGAGATCAGCCCATGGGAAAAGCGGGCGCCGATGGTCTGGACCTTGCCGGCGTCTTCGGCGTCCTTGGCGGGGAGGGTGACACCTCCGGGAACGATCCCCCAGGGCAAATCGCGAAACGAAGCGAGCGCCATCATCATCGCGGGAAGACCCTTGTCACAGGTCGCCACGCCCAGGATCCCCTTGCGGGTGGGAAGGCTGCGCACGAGCCTGCGCAAGACAATCGCCGCATCGTTTCGGTAGGGGAGACTGTCCATCATCCCCGTCGTTCCCTGGCTGCGACCATCGCACGGGTCGCTCACATAGCCGGCAAAGGGGATCGCGCCGATTTCGCGCAGGCGTTTGGCCGCCTCGGCGACCTGAAGGATGACTTCGAAGTGTCCCGTGTGAAAACCGAGGGCTTCGGGGGTTCCATCGGGACGGCGAAGCCCTCCGGAGGTGCTAAGAATGAGCACTTCGGGCCGACCCAGCTCTTTGGGGTTCCAACCCATTCCCGCGTTTTGGGTCCAGCCGAAAAGATCCCCCGAGGGGGAATCGCGAAGCTGCGCCTCGGTAAGCGGGAGTTCGCCAACGGGGCCGTTTCCAGTAGTTTTCAGATCGAAAAGGTCTGCGGAGGAGGGAAAGAGGTCAGAACTCGTCATAAAGGTCCTCGGTGGTCATGGTCGGCCGGTGTCCCGGACCGAGTGGAATCAGGCGGGGTTTGGGGGCGCACCACCCCTCGACCCCGGAAAAATCGCGGCGCAATTCGTTGAGTGTGGCAAGGAGGGGGCGATAGGCGTCCTCGTCCTTGTGGCCGGCCTGATAGCGGTCGAGGATGTCGCCCATCTTGTGATCGAAGTCGCGTTTGCTGGGACCATGGTGCGGACAGGATCCCTCAAAGCGTCTGAGCCCGCCATGAAACGAGGGATCGATGTGAAAGAGTTCATGGATGATGGTGATGAAGCGTTCCCGTGGGGGGAGCATCAAAAACCGTGGCACACAAAACGCCAGATGATAAAGGATCTCGCGCCCATCAAGAAAGAAGCGCTGGATCTGATAAGTTCTGTTGCGGCGGATGCCGGTGAGGACCCCCTCTTCAAAGCGCATCGGTGTGATACGCGCCTGGAGTCCATGAAGGGTCCTTTTGCGATTGCGAACCAGGTTGAGCATCAGCCTGGCGGGATCGATGTGATAAAACTCCGGGCAACGGGAACAGAGATCGTGACAGAGCCGTTCAATCGCAAGCGAAAGGTCCCACGAAGGAAGGGCGAGACGGTCAGGATCTTTGGTGGCAAACTGAAGGACCAGCCTCGGTGGAGGCAGACCAGGACGAACCCAGGAGATAGTGAAAGGTGGATTTGGCAAGATAGGTAATTTTAAGGGCGATCAGGAAGGATGAAGCAGGCCACTTGTGTCGATTGTGGGGATTTTTTGCTCAAGAGCCCACCCCAAAAGGGCCGATGGAATTGGACAAGCACCCGATCCTGTGTCGGGGGACAAGCCATGGATTGTGGTGCGTTTGGGAGGAGTTGGGTCATGAAGGCAAACAAGCTGGTCCTTTCCGGGGCTATGGTCGTTGGGGCTTTGGGTTCGCTTTTCGTGGCGAGCGGTTGCCAAACCCATGTTGCCGGGATGACACTCCCCGCGGCGCACTACCTTGAGCATCCACCGCAATATGTGCCACCCTCCCCTGCGTTCCCGCTTAACCGCGAGTTGCGCTATCAGGAAGAAACCGCCGCGAAGGCCGCGCCTGGTGCGGGCGTCGCGATTCGCTAGGACCGGACAAGGGACCGATCCTGAAAGGATGGGGTCCCTGATTCGGGAAATGTGCCTTAAGACCTAAATGGCGGG
>CAWUOD010000564.1:0-2748 GCA_963923115.1 uncultured Singulisphaera sp. | reverse complement strand
CATATTTTGCCATGAATACTTTTCCAAAAATCACAAAAATATATCCCAAATACCCATAGGAATCCGCGAGTTGCAATAGAAAACTTGCGGAACCTTTATCCCTTGTAACCGCCAATAATCTTTCAAAAACTGTTGTGTGAACCATAACATAGGGAAAATAAAGCCCAAGTCCAATTAAAACCATGAATTCAAAGGGGCCCAACCATCCCGCTCGCAAACCAATAAGGCTGAAACCAATAATGAAAAAACCAGACAAGCAAACAAAAAGAGACATAAAAAACGCAAACCTGTTATCAACAACAAAAACAATAAAACTATTAACAAGCAGTACTCCTAGAGCAACCCAGATCTCAGTGGTGAAAAAAGCTGAAACCGAGGCCTCGTATCCCAAGCCTTGCCAAATTTCCGGTGCAAAATCTGCACGAATACTCCGAAGAATTGTCACCAATAGATACATGAGTATTACAAAAACAAGACCGATTGCATGGCGCCCCACGAGGGCCCGACGCTCATGGGCAAGCAAGGTATCCCGCCTTGACCTCGCCATAATATCCTCATGGTCCGGTGGTGGAATCCGGGTCAGCATCCACACAAACAAAACCAAGGGCAACAGGAAACAAAGTCCCGCCACAAAAGGCATCCATTCCTCAGAAACTCCCAGGGACAATAAACTTTTGCCAACCGATTTCATAACCCCATCGGCAATTATAAAGCTGGCGCAAAGGCCCGCGGCCAAAGCCTCGCTAATTCGCCGACCTTCCAGGAAACCGATTACAAGACCAAAAACCATACCCAAAAATAGGCCGTTCATAAACAAAAGGGAACAAGACCAGGGCTTGGGAAAAATCGGGAAAAACAAAAGCGCTATTTCCGAAGACCCAATTAGCCCCAATATAGCCAGGGCCCTTTTTCCTCCGGATAGCTGAGAAACAACCGGAATTCCAATAAATTTGGAAACCGTGTATCCGGCAACTTGGGACATGACAAGAATTGCCTTCCAACCCGTGTCACCAAATAAGCTTCCGGAAAATTCCGCCGCCGTGAAAGGCTTGCGGAAAGCATACATGCAGAAATAGGTGCCAAACGCTGCCAATAATGCCCATGTGTTTGTGAATGTCCGGGGCTTGCCTTCAGTCATTCAAATAACCTTCAAATTTTTCCGTGTGAATTCCTAATGAATCGGTTGGCCATCACTGAGCAGTAAGTATACTCACGAAATCAGTCCTGCCCGTGAATAGTTGGTGAACCCTGGTTGATTATTCTGGAACGCATTTTAAGCCGGAGTTCAAAGCAAATCCATGAACCCAAAACCTATCGATTCCGTGGTTGAGATACTGGAAAAGCATGGCAACTCCCAATACGGTGGGGAAGCCGTTACCCAAGCCGAGCATGCCCTTCAATCCGGACTCCTGGCTCGCAAAAAAGGCTATGAATCCTCGATGGTAGCAGCTTGTCTACTTCATGACATAGGGCACTTGCTCCATCAACTGCCAGACGATGCCCCTGACCAGGGAATTGATGACTTCCACGAGGATTTGGGAGCAGCTTGGCTATCCCGATATTTTCTTCCTGAAACCGTTGAGCCGGTGCGCCTGCATGTGGCAGCGAAAAGGTATCTTTGCTCAAAAGAACCAGGATATCTTAACGGCCTAAGTGGTCCCTCACTTATCAGTCTGGAGCTTCAAGGCGGCCCGATGTCCGCCAGGGAAATGAAAGAATTTGAAAATAATCCCTATTTTGAAAAGGCCATTGCATTAAGAAGAATCGACGAGGAAGCAAAAATCCCGGGCCTGCCAACCCCCTCACCTTCCAATTTCAAAACGGAATTGAACGACTCTCTCAAGAGCAATTTTTAAGGGCCTGAAATATGAGCCGGATCACAATTATTGGCGCGGGAATTGTTGGATTATCCCACGCATGGATGGCGGCCAAACGCGGACACTCCGTAACTGTCCATGAGCGTCATCCAAAAGCCCGAGGGGCAACCATACGGAATTTCGGAATGATTTGGCCCGTTGGCCAGCCCGCAGGTGAACCATTGGAAATCGCCAAACAATCCAGGAACCTTTGGCTGGAATTTGCAAAGGATTCAGGACTTTGGCTTAACCCAAGTGGGTCGATACATTTGGCACACCGTAAGGATGAACTGGAAATCCTTCGGGAGTTCGCAGAACTTGGGCCACCTTTGGGTTATGATGTAAAACTTCTGAATCGAAATGAAACCTTGGCAAAAGCACCAGGGGCCAATCCCGAAGGTCTTTTGGGAGGCCTTTGGAGCGGAACCGAGTGTGGAGTCAACCCAAGGATCGCCGTAGCAACTCTTGCCAATTGGCTAACCGAAAAATATGGCGTGGGAATTCGATTCGCATCAAGGGTAATATCCGTTGAATCCGGGCCAAATGGGCCCCTGATACGGCTGGAAAACAATGACATTGTAAATTCGGATTGCATTGTGGTGGCCACGGGGAGCGATTTTCAGGAGTTGTTTCCAACTCAATTCGCCAATTGTGGTGTAAGTTCATGCAAACTTCAAATGCTTGCAACCAAAGGCCAACCTAACTCATGGCGAATCGGGCCCAATTTGGCGAGTGGCCTGACACTTAGACATTACGATAATTTTCGGATCTGCAGCTCAACAAAAGCCCTCTGCGAGCGAATATCCATGGAATCACCAGATCTCAACAAATATGGAATTCATGTTATGGCCTCGCAAACCGATGACGCTGTCTCTTATACACATCTCCGAGC
>CAWUOD010000563.1:0-2749 GCA_963923115.1 uncultured Singulisphaera sp. | reverse complement strand
GTGGGCTCGGAGATGTGTATAAGAGACAGGCATTAAAAAGATTCATGATTTAGCTAAATCGGTTGTGTCCTCCGGTTTTACCTTGAAAGGACTACATTTGTATGATGGTCAGGTCAATATGCCGGACCTTGAAGATCGCAAAGTGGCCGGTTCGCAAATCCTGGAGAAGGGACTCGCCTTAAGGAGGTTTCTGGAGAGCAGTATGAACCAACCACTGGCGATTGTCGTGGGTGGGAGTCCCTCCTTTATGGCACATGCATTATTGGGTTGGGAGGATGCCGTATTTTCTCCCGGAACTCTTGTTCTTCACGATTGCGGATACGGCAGCAGCTTTTCTGACATGAACCATTTTCAGCCCGCGGCGCTTTTGCTCACACGCGTTATTAGCAGGCCGTTTCCTGGCAGGGTCACTCTCGATTTGGGGTACAAGTCCGTCTCGGCGGATCCTCCGATGGGCAAAAGGGCCCAATTCCCGGAGTTCCCAGAGGCCCGAATTGTTATGCAAAGTGAGGAACATTTGGTTCTCGAGGGACCTGGATTGGATGATTTAGCACTTGGCCGTTGCCTGTGGGCGATTCCCTACCATGTCTGTCCAACCGTCGCCCTTCATGATTGGGCAGTGATTTGGGAAAACGGCCAGCTGAGAAAATCATGGGAAATCGACGCACGAACACGCTTCGCCCAATGGGATCATTTGGCCTGATTGTCCAATTTCGCTTGCCTTGAGCCTCTGAGGGTGATTCCGTATCCTTTACCAGAACAGGAATGATTCCAAAAAGAGGTTTAGTGGACATGGATGACGCAACAGATTCTTTGGTTCCCAAATACAAGAGGGTTCTTCTGAAACTCTCCGGTGAAAGTTTTGGCACTCCCGGGAAAACAGGAATCAGTATCGACGAAACCCTTGCAATTGCCAGGCAAATCAAAAGTATTGCCAGTCGCGGTGTGGAACTGGCAATTGTTATCGGTGGAGGCAACCTTCTCAGAGGTTCCCAATTCACCAGTGGTGAGATCATTAAAAAAGCCACTGCGGATTACATGGGAATGCTTGCAACTGTGCTAAATGGTTTGTCGCTCCAGGATGCCTTGGAACACCTTGATTGTGAAACAAGATTATTGACAGCAATAAAGATGGACACAGTGGCTGAGCCATTCATTCGGCGGAGGGCGATCAGGCATTTGGAAAAGGGGCGAATTGTGATTCTTGCTGGTGGTACAGGAAACCCCTATGTAACGACGGATACCGCGGCTGCATTGCGCGGGATCGAACTTTCAGCCGATGCCCTCCTGAAAGCCACAAAGGTGGATGGGGTATATTCGGACGATCCTGAAAAAAATCCCCATGCCGTTCGCTATGAAAAATTGAGTTTTTCACAGGCGCTTCGTGATAATTTGAGGGTGATGGATGTTTCTGCCATTAGCCTTTGCCAGGATGCCAAACTTCCGATTATCGTGTTTGATTTCAAGCGGGAAGGCAACATTGAACGAGCCATTGCCGGCCACAATGTGGGAACGACTGTTTCTTAACTTAATGGATTGCTTTTAGGAGTGAAATCATGAGTCTGGATGCTGTGATCAAGGACACCGAGGCCCGAATGGAAAAGGCCGCAAGCGTATTTCGCGAAGAACTCAAGGGGCTTCGCACCGGACGGGCCACCCCCGGTTTGGTGGAAAACCTTCGGGTTGAACAGTACGGATCCCCGACCCCTCTAAAGCAAATAGCCCAAATCAGTATTCCTGAACCGCAACAGATCCTTATCAAGCCTTTTGATCCCTCGACACTCAAGGAAATTGAAAAGGCAATCCGTTCAAGTGATTTGGGAATGTCGCCTAACAACGATGGCAAAATTATCCGCCTGAATGTCCCCGGAATGTCCGGTGACCAAAGGCAAAAACTTGTGACCCGGGTGAAAAAATCCGCCGAGGATGCAAAGGTTTCGTGCCGCAATATCCGTCGGGATGCCAACAAGGGGCTTGAAAAAACCACCAAGGATCTGGGGTTGTCTGAAGACGAAGGGAAAAAGGCCCAGGAAAAGGTTCAAAACCTCCTGAAAAAATATGAGGCTGCCATTCAGGAAACCGCAGACAAAAAGTCAAAAGAAATCATGGAGACTTGATCTTCATGGAATCAGAAAGCCCAAATGAAGCCCAACCCGACATGGAAACACTCGCCTGTTCCATTGGGTTGGGCGGGTTTGCGAAGCATGTGTTTCTATGCACTGGTCCGGAGTGTGCCACAATCGAAGCCGGAATGAAGGCTTGGGAGGCCCTCAAGTCCGGAATAAAAAATTCTGGACTCTCAAGGCAATGTCATCGAACGAAAGTGGGTTGTCTTAGACTGTGTAAAAATGGTCCGATTGCTGTCGTATATCCGGAAGGGGTCTGGTACCACTCGATGGATGCCCAAGCCATTCCAGGGATGATTTCAGAGCACTTGGTAGGAAACAAAATCGTTGAATCAAATAAGATTGGGACCTATCCATTAACTCTTTCCCCAACCGATTCCTGATCCGGATTGGGTATGCGCTTCAATAGGGCTGCTGGAGTAACTTTATACCCTGATGGTTTGCCCCTTGGACTTGATTCCGTGGATGCAATTTCAAGCCAACCCAAAGCTAACATGGCGGCGTGACTGGTAATTTCCCAACTCGATGGATCGGGTTCCGTTTGGTGTGGCTTTTCTTGCGAACTCTCCAGCCATCCCTCCGTATCACGACGAGAAAATACCCCTGCCCCCTGACCTGTATAG
>CAWUOD010000562.1:0-2753 GCA_963923115.1 uncultured Singulisphaera sp. | reverse complement strand
CGGGTTCTCAAAACCAATCTGGACCGCCTTGTGGAGGGGCTTCCTTGATCAATTCGCAAGTTGGGGGCGGCGATACCCCTTCCGACCGGACAGACCCGATGGGGCGTTTGGGAGACAACCCGATCGACAATAATAACGACCAGGCCCAACCCGGTTCGGTTGGGGCTATTTCCCTTCCGGTTTCCCGTCATGCCCATTGCCAGAAATTGCTTACCCTGCGCGGGCTTCATGTGGAGCTTGGTGGGCACACGATTTTGCAAAATGTGGATGCCGAGCTGGAGGCGGGGAAAATCACCGCGCTGGTCGGCCTGAATGGGGCGGGAAAATCCACGCTTTTGCGTGTTTTATTGGGTGAAGTATCTTATAAGGGGCTTATTCGCTATCATTGTGGCCACGACCACAGCAAACCCTCGCCTTCCCAGGTGGGTTATGTGCCGCAAAGGTTGCGAAACGAGGCCCATCTTCCCTTGACGGTCGCCGATTTTTTGGGTTTGGCGCTCCAAATTCGTCCCCTTTTTCTTGGGTTGGGCAAAGCCGCCAAGCAGCGGATGGCCAATATCCTCAACGGGGTTGGCGCATCGGAAACCCTTTTGAGCCGGCCTGTGGAAAAGCTTTCCGGTGGGGAGCTCCAAAGGGTGCTACTGGCGTTGGCGATGGAGCCTCACCCTGAGCTTTTATTGCTGGATGAACCGGCGGCGGGCATCGATTATCAGGACGAGGAACGGTTTTATCAACTTATCGCGGCAATAAATGCCAAAACAGGGGTGACAGTCCTTTTGGTCAGCCATGACCTCGCGCTGATTTCCCGTCTTGCCCACAGGGTCTGGTATCTTGACAAGGGGAAAATCGTGGTAATGGAGCCTGATCAGCTCAAAACTCTGACACAAGGCTTCCCGGAATTGAAATAACAAAAACCTTTCCATCCCCGATGCGCCCGGTGCGGGCCGCTTTGACAATTTTTTCGCAAAGGGGATCAATCATGTCGGCCGGAATCCATGCCATGATTTCGACCTTGGGAAGGAAGGCCATCGAATACTCCCCGCCCAAATAGCGGTCAAGGTATCCCTTCTGTCGACTATAGCCTTTGGCTTCGCGGACAAACCACGAATCCAGACCAGCGTCTTCCAGCACCCGGATGACCGCTTCGGCGCGAAACGGTTTAAGGACGACCGAGATGATCTTCATGATCGCAAATCCTTTTCGGGCGTCACACAGGCATAGCCGTAAGGGTCGGTTCCTCGCGACCAAACCCCGCCAGAAGCAGGATATATTCACCCGGGGCGGCCAAACCGAGGCGGCGGGTCAGCTCCCTCGCGGCGGGGCGTGGTTGGTTGAATTCCTCGGGGCCAACCAGGCAAGGCACGACCCCCCTGTGCAGCCTTAGTCTTCTAACAGTTTCCATGCTGGTGGTCAGCGCGATAACCGGGGCGAGCGGCCTGGTGGAGGAGACCACCCGGGCGGAGCGTCCACCCTGTGACCGGACGACAACAGCGCCCACACTCAGGTCGCGGGCAAGCTGCATGGTGGCGCGCGCGACAGCGAGCCTTAAAAGCGATTTTTGCGCTCCGTGTAGGACTGGATCGGGTGACTGCGGAAGCGATTTTTGCCACTGCTCGGCCTCTATGGCAATCCGGTGTAGCATTTCCACAGCCTGGACGGGATAAAGGCCCACGGCGGTTTCGGCGCTGAGCATCACCGCGTCGGTTCCCATGATCACGGCTGTGGTCGCGTCCGAAACCTCCGCGCGGGTTGGCCTGGGATTTTGTATCATCGACTCAAGCATTTGGGTCGCGACGATCACGGGTTTGGATTGGGCGCGGGCCCGCAAAACCAGATCGCGTTGAACAATGGGCACACGCTCCAGGGGGAGTTCCACGCCCAGGTCGCCTCGGGCCACCATCAATCCATCCGCTGTATCGACGATCGCATCTATCCGCTCGAGGGCCTCGGGTTTTTCAATTTTCGCGATAATCGGCGTTGTCGCGCCTTCCTCGGTGATCAGCTCGCGAAGGGCTTCGATGTCCTCGGGACGGCGCACAAAGGAAAGCGCGATATAGTCCACACCGTTCTTCACGGCGAATTTGGCATCCTCCCGGTCTTTGTCCGTGAGCGCCGCAACGGACAACCTTGAACCTGGGAGGTTCATTCCTTTACCGTTTTTGAGACGGCCGCCATATTCCACCCGAATGCGCAGATCCTGTCCATGGACATCGATTACTTTGGCCTCCATGAGACCATCATCGAAAAGAATCCGGTCACCCGGTTTCAGATCCCGATGAAGCTCGCGATATTGCGAAACAATCAGGCCCGGGCCACCCTCGACATCCCGGGTGGTGATGGTGACGGTTTCGCCTGCCGCGATATCGATCCCGCCTTCGGGGAATTTTCCCACGCGGATTTTAGGCCCGCACAAATCCGCCAGGATCCCCACAGGCTGGTCCAGTTTTGTGGATACCGACCGGATATTTTGAATCGCTTGCGCATGGTCCTGGTGGGTCCCGTGCGATAGATTCACCCGAAATACATCGACCCCGGCCAAAATCAGCTTTTCGAGGACATCCGGTTGGTTGCTGGCGGGGCCAATGGTGGCCACAATACGAGTTTTTCGAAGTGTTTGCATGGTCATCCGTAACTGTTATCCAAGAGAGGTACTATTTATTTTGCCAAAAAATGGGTGTCAAATCAAGGTTTTCAATGGTGCCAGAATCGATTATGAATAATCTGTCTCTTATACACATCTCCGAGCCCACGAG
>CAWUOD010000561.1:0-2754 GCA_963923115.1 uncultured Singulisphaera sp. | reverse complement strand
TTCTTGTCCGTTGACTGTCGGGACGCTCGGAAAAGTACAATGTCCCCTTTTATTCTCTACGAATGATAACAACGGTTTTGGGATTTTCATTTGACTTTTCGCACTTGAAATTCATTCGCTTTTCAACTGCGTGCTTCTTTTTGAGGAACACATTAGCCGAATTCAAATTGCCGATGCAAAGGAGTGAAGCAAGAAATATTCCATAACATACAATACAATGGTTCATTTTTCTACCTTTTTGAACTTATCTGGTTGTTTTTTATGCGCGAACAACCTTTTGCCTATTTGGTCCCCTGGGTCTGGGTCCTGCTGTTGTTCGTCACGGAATCCCAGTTGCCTACTGCATCATAATCCCAGCTTTGGGCATTGGTGGGGGTAGGGAAATTGGGAAACCAATTGGAAGGGACAACTATGGAAAACCTTGGGGGAGCGCGCCAAGGCTTGCCAGCCCAGTACTCAATTCTTCTGATCCGGTTGGTTCGAAAATAGATTGAAATTCTGGACATGAATTTGGACTCACCATTTATAGATATGGTTTGATTATAGCCTCAAGGAAAGTTCATGAAAATAGGGAGCTTTCCCAAAAATGACAGTCATTTTTCCTATTTCTGTTCCTGCTATTGTTATTGAATGGGAATCGTTTCAACAGGAACTCTTGTGATACTATCACTCCAAAAAATCTTATTTCGAAGCCAATTTAAGGCATAATAAACTTCCTATCAAATACCTCTATTTTAGATTATTTTTGATCAAATATTCGTCAAAAATTTTTCTTGCTAATTCCTCATTTTCATGCCACCTTTCAAAAAAACCTGGCTCGGAAAATTCCGGAGGATCCGCGACATAAGTATTGTCCTCAAACTTTTTCCAAATCCATTCTTTTGGTATGGTCGAGTCAATCACATTAAAATATTCCTTCGAGTAAAGGGCTGGCTCATTATCTTCATCGATAATGCTATATGTTTTCCAGTCCAGGCCTATCACTTCGTAGATTTTTCCTGGTTTAATATTATAAATCTTAAATGGCAAAAATTTTGCTTGGACTTTCATGGCTAACATGTTCTCCATTAAAAAGGATCTGGATCACCTGCTGGCTTCTCTCCATATCTCTTGCCTTTGTATTCATACCAGTGCCATTCCCTTCCATTTGAATCTGTTCCTTTCTTTTTTTTCCAATTGCCTGGTATACCACCAAATCTTTCCACCAATTCATCTACTTTATCAATCCTAGGACCCTCCGCAATTATCTTTGATTTACTAAGCATTTGTCTTGTAAATACCGGTCCAATGCTTGGCAAATAATCCCACTGCGCTTTAATTATTTGTCCACCAGTTCTTATGTCTCCTTTTGCCTGCTGGTTATTAACATTAAAATTAGGGTCGAATGTATTATTTCGTAAATCACCAGCTGTACTATTCCCAGCCGGTGCTTTCATTACCCTGTCTATAATGCTTTCTTTATTAAGTTGTTTTTCTTTTAAATCCCCTAACCTTTGATCAAGGTCCCGGCTTCTAACCCATTCAGAACCCCAACGGTAAATTGGTGGTACGGCGACTATGTAATCAAACCAAAAGCCTTGCTCTAAGCCACTTGGATCCAGTCCATTCCCCGGGCTATTCCCTACATACCGATAAACATTCACATCTCCAGCTTCAAATCCCAGTGGATCATTACTTAACCACCGTCCCAAGGTTGGGCTATAAACCCGATTCCGGAATTCATAATCCCCTGCCGCGATCTTCTCGCCTCCCTGATGCAAAAACACCCAATCCTTGGAGGATCCTGATAATGCCGCTCCGGAAGCATCCCGGAAGGTTACCCCCCCAAAGGGCGAGTAGGTGTACCGCTCTACCACGGCTCCACTTGTGTTCACCAACCCTGTGGTGTTCCAGTTGGCATCCTGAAGTGAATACAACCGCTCATCCAGCGTCCCGTTACTGTCAGTATCCCGGTCCCTCAGAACAAGGGCATCCACATACGCTGGGCTCCAAACATTGCGGGTTACTGTGCTCGATCCAGCTTTGGTCTCCAACAACTGCCAGTCTTGGCTAAAGAATCGATCCGTAACTGAAGAACCAACTGTATCGGCTACATGGCGATGCAAAGCATCCCGCCCATAGGTGACAATGACCACATTCGATGAGTTTTTGACCTGAACCATCATGTTCCAGGCATCCCACACGAACCGATTATCGTTCTCATCCTTAGTCAGGTTACCGTTGCTGTCATAAGTCGGGGTTGTCGCGCCGCTGACACTGGTAATCTCGTTTTGTCTGTTTGCGCCCCTTGTCTGGGTGGTGCTGTTGGTTGTCACTGAATCCCAGTTCCCCGCAGCATCATAGTCCCAGCTTTGGGCATTAGTGGGAGTCCCCGTCACATCGGTTTTGCCGGTGTTCAGGGTTCCCAGTTTGTAACTGGCAATCTGATTCAGGTCGTCGTAGGTGTAGACCTCACTCAGGCCGGTCAGGACCACATTTTCCTTGAAGAGGCGATTGCCGTTGCGGTCATAGCCGTACTTGAATCGGTCGACATCGACATTGCTTCCGTTGATCCACCTTTGATCGACAATCCTTTGGAACCGGTCCAGGCCGGTGTACTGATCACCCGCATCGCCTACCGATTCGCCTGTAAGCTTGATGTAACTCAGATCGACGCCCGATTGGGCATGGGCCCGTTTGACGATCGTTGCCAGACCCAAATAGGAATAACTCTCCAGCGTGTTGCCTGAATCACTCAGCGAGGTTAACCGGCTG
>CAWUOD010000560.1:0-2755 GCA_963923115.1 uncultured Singulisphaera sp. | reverse complement strand
GCGAGGAATGCGGAAGGGAGGATCTGGATCCCCGGAGGCGTCGAGGACCTCGGCGAGTATGACCGCATGCTCGAAAGTCTCCGTGCGGATATTCGGGCTATTGGCGATTTAAAACAATCATGGACAAGCCGGACTTCGCCCCAAGAGCGCATATTTCGCCAAAGGAAGCTATTGGACTGGGCAACCGCGAATGAAAAACAATTCGGTGGCGGAATCCGTCAGGAAGACCCGCCAGGCTGGGGATCCCTTGAACAGGATCTTCTGGGCGAAATCATGCTGGGGCCCGACACCTCTTTTTCGTGGGAGGCCCTTTGTCTTTACACAAGGACCAATGCGGATCACCTACCTCCACTTCATGGTGTTTTTGACGACAACCCTGGACGACATTTCCTCCTGGAAAAGGCCGCCAAAGGGAAACTAATGGGGGACAGGATTCGCGCGCTAAGGGTTCTGGGAAACCCGCTCACCTGGAAAACCGGGGCGCAGGAGGGACAATGGGAAAATCTTGGAACGATTTTGAAGGAGGCGGTTCATTCCTCCAATCCCGAACTTGCCACCGCGGCCACTGCCACGGCCTTGGGACTTGGCTCCATGAATCGGCTCGATCCTGCCTTGGCCAAAGCGACATGGGACCGCTATCTGGACATGCCTTTGGGAAAAGAGCGAGGGTTGATGGCCGCGCAACTTGCCAAAATGGCTGGCTCCGAAGAATGGAAAAAACGCACAGGCAACGATGCCGCCATGGTGGTTGGTTTTGATAAACTGGCCACGATGGATGATAAAATCCATTGGACACTGATTAAATGGGAAGGGACGGGTGGCCCTTCGAAACTCGAACTTGTTCGGGAAAAAATTGACGATTCGGGCATGGTGAAAGAGGTGCAGTCCCACCCCCTATTGGGAGCCGATAACTTGCCTTGGAATCCCGCGGCCCCTTTGACCGGTGAATGGCCTATTGCTTTCTGGCCTATGGGACTGTGGAGGGTCCGTATCGAATCCAAATCCAACCCGGCATGGAAATCCGAACCCCGGTTGATCAAGGTTTCCAAGCCTTTGAAGCTCCCAATACCAGGACTTCAACCTTTGGGGACAAACAATGTTGTAATCGATCCCCCGATGCCCAAATCGAACGGGAATCCAAAATAAGTCGGCGCGAAGCCGCGCGCAACCGGGCGGGACAAGCCTCACCCCGACAGAAAGCGCGAGAACGCCCGAAGCGGACAGCTTTCGAATCGGGCGCCAAATATTCAGGTAAAGGGGCGAACCCCTTTAACCCGTTGGGATTGATCCAAAAGCCCTTTATAGCGAGCCGCCTTCGAGAATCGGCTTGAGCATATTGCTATAGGCTTTTTTGGAGGCATCCGGAGCGAGTTCAATCGTCTTTTGAGCGAACTCTTTTGCTTTGGAAATCTTGCCGTTGGCAAAAAGAACCCGGGCCATTGTCATATTCCCGGCCAGGTCCTTCTCGCCCACGATCGCGAACATTTTTTCCGCGGCGGCAAGGCCCATTTTTGCCATCTCCTCATCCTTCCTGGCATCGGGCCCGGTGAGAACTCCGGCCACCCCGCCCAACATCGAGGAATCGTCGCTTTTGGCGGCCTTGCCGATCACCTTGTTGGCAAAGGCAAGCGCCTCGGACTTTTTGTTCTCCTTCAGAAGAAGACGGATTTTAGGAGAAACAAAATAGGGAATGCTTCCCAACTGCGGATATTTGGCTTCAAAATCGGCGAGGGTTTTGAGGCCGGCTGCGGAATCGGTTCCGGAGGTCGCTTTGAAAACCGCGTTGACTTCGGTTTCGATCCCCTTGAGTTTTTCGCCATCGGTCTTGAGGTCCCATGTGCCATCAACAACCTTTGGGAGAACCACATCCAGATACATAGGATGTCCGATATAGGCAATTTTCCCAGCCTTGTCGACAACGAAAGTGCAGGGGATTCCATTGCGACCGGCCGCCTGCATCCAATCCTTGTAGGTTTCACGGTTGTCCGCGAAAGCAAAGGTGTAGCCCAGCTTTTCACCCCGTTTGGCGACAAAGGCCTGGACCTTTTCCTCGGTGTTGTTGCTGTCCTGGGCGGAATAGCCAATGACGGTTACGCCTTTATCCTTGTACTCCCTTTGGAGGTCGCCCAAATGGGGCATCATGACAATGCAAGGCCCACACCAGGTGGCCCAAAACTCGACGACATAGATCTTCCCCTTTTCCAGGGAGGTGACTTCGGCGCCCTGCATCCACTTGGTCGCCTTGAGCGCGGGGGGCGCATCTCCAACCTTGAGGGTAATCTCCACAGGCTTCCGCTGGGCGGGTGTGGCTTTCTTTTCAACTTTTTTGGCATCCTCTTTTTTGGGCGAGTCCTGGGCTTGTGAGGTCCAAGCCATGGACAAGCCCAACAGGGCAATCGCGAATCGCTTCATGGACATTTATCTCCGGGGGAATGAGAAGATATTATTTTCCAAGGAAAACCCATTGGCTTTTTACAAGGAATTTGACAACTTCCACTGGGTTTTGCCTGAAAGATCAGCGCTATCGGGGTCAGTCTTTCAGGTTTTGACACCTCCCCAAAAAACCGGGGAGGCAAAAAACGACACATCCACATCCAGGACAAAGCCTGGTGCGCAATCACACGGCATTGCGCCTCGGCAAACCGGCTCAAATCCGTTTACCCGGCGAATTCGGGCGAGCGGAGCAGCGCCGCCGTCAACGCGTCCTCATCGAGGCCCTCACCAAGGGAATCGGTCCATTTGGGCAAACCGATTT
>CAWUOD010000559.1:0-2755 GCA_963923115.1 uncultured Singulisphaera sp. | reverse complement strand
GTGGGCTCGGAGATGTGTATAAGAGACAGGGCCAGGCGCTCAAGCACCGGGATCGAGGCGCCCAGCGAGGGTGTGAAGTTGACATAGGGGCAACCCAGCTCGATCGCAGCGGTGGCGTAGAGGGTGCTGGAGGGGATGGTGGTCGGGCCGACGGCGGATTTCTCCAGGGCCTTGGCGAACTTGGCATCATCCTCGTGCTCGGCTTCGAGCGGGATCGGCGGTTCGGTCGAGGCGACATGGACAAACACGATCTCGTCGAGGTCATGTTTTTTCTTGAATTCGAGCAGGTCGGCCTTGATGAACTCGACCGCTTCGCGCCCGGTGGAGGCGGTGCGGACGGCGCCCGTTTCGGCAAGCCTTTCGATTGCGGGGCCGGAGCCGATCACGGTTCCGGGACGGATGTTTTCTTCCCACGAGGCGAGAAGGTCATCGGTGCCCACAAGGATATTGCGACTGAAAACGCCCGCCCGTTCGTGCATTTCCTGGGCGGTTTGGCGGAAACGCGAAGCGCGGATCTCGTGGCCACCGACCACGAATTGGCCCGGTTCGATCAGCCCAAGGGGGGCGAAAAGGTCCAGTTCGGTGACAAGGCTGGTACCAGAGGTGAGGCCCCGGGCTAGCGCGGCCAGGCCCAGGGTAGCGGTCGTGCCCACGCCCCCGCATGCCCCGATCATCCACAAACCGGTCTTTTTGCTGCTCATTACTTTCCTGCCCGGGAGAGGATCCCATGCTGCCGGGTGGGATTATCCCGGCACAAAACGATGGAAAAAAGAAAAACCCGCAAACATCCTGAGGAAACAGAACCCCCAAGGACGGGTCGGAACCTAAAATATCTTAGTAGTTTTGCCCAAACCGCCACCACGGCGCAGGATGCCTTTTGGAGCTCGTCCTTTGAGTGACCCCCGCAAAATCGACACCATGGCGCAAAACCAGGACCAATTTTCCACGATCGATGAGGCCCTCGCCGACATCGCCCAGGGGAAAATGGTCATTCTGGTGGATGATCCCAACCGGGAAAACGAAGGCGACATTGTCATCCCGGCTGAGTTCGCCACTCCAGAAACCATCAACTTCATGATGAGAAATGCCTGTGGGCTGGTTTGTCTCTCCATGGAAGAGGCGATCTGCGACCGTTTGGGCCTTGATCCGGTCAGCAACAATCAAAGTGGCGGCATCAATACGCCTTTCACCCCATGTATTGATGCGCGGACCGGCATCACCACCGGGGTCAGCGCCTTCGATCGAGCCCGAACCGTGGCCGTGGCGATCGATGAGCGTTCCAGTCCCCAGGACATCGTCCGGGGCAAAGGACATATTCCCGGTCTCCGGGCCAAGGATGGGGGCGTGCTGGTCCGTGCGGGGCACACCGAGGGATCGGTTGATCTGGCCAAGTTGGCCGGACTCAAGGGCGCTGCTGTCATTTGTGAAATCTGCAATCCCGATGGAACCATGGCCCGCTTGCCGCAGCTGTTTGCTTTTGCCCGCGAGCACAACCTCAAGATTTGTACCATCGAGGACCTGATCAAGTATCGTCGCGATCGCGAAAAACTGATCCGGCGCGAGATCCATCTCAAGCTCCCCACCAAATTCGGGGTCTTTGACCTGTTTGCCTATTCCTCTTTGGTGGACAGCGAACCCCACCTGGCCCTTTGCATGGGGGACATCGGAATCGAACGCAACGGGACCGTGGTTCCCCAGACCGATCCGGTTCTGGTCCGCATCCATAGCCAGTGTCTTACCGGCGATATTTTCGAGAGCCTGATGTGTGACTGCGGTCCGCAACTCCATCACGCCTTAAGCCAGATCGCCGAAACGGGCAAAGGGTGTCTCCTTTACATGCGTCAGGAGGGGCGCGGGATTGGTCTTCTGGCCAAGCTCAAGGCGTACAAACTCCAACAGGAACAGGGACTCGACACGGTCGAGGCGAATCTTGCCCTGGGCTTTGGCCCCGACCTGAGGCATTATGGAATCGGAGCCCAGATCCTGCGAGATTTGGGCATTTCGCAAATTCGCCTCCTGACCAACAATCCCCGCAAGGTTGTTGGCCTGGATGGGTATGGTTTGCGCATCACGGAACGGGTCCCGATCCAGATGCCCTCAAACGAGAACAACGAGCGGTATCTCGACACGAAGCGGATCAAGCTGGGTCACATGCTGAGCTGAGGCGGTGGCTTCCGGTTTGTTCAACGCGAAATCCAAAGGGATTTGCCGCCCCGACAACAGCGCAATTTGGAAATGAATATCAATAAATCCGATCTCGATTATCTTGATGATCGGATCCATTCCCTGCTTCCGCCCCAATATCAGCACTGTTACGGGTCGGTGTCACCCAATTCGATGGGATCGGCACCACTGGTGTTTGATCCTGATGGCCGGGTTGCCTGGGACCGGATCTGGACGACATTTTGCGATCTTGGGCTTGCTGGTGGGCCGCCCCACCGTGGGCAATTGCTGGAAGAAACCCTTCCAACCGGAAACGAAGCCGAAGCGCAAAAGCGAAAGCCTGTCGCAGAGGAGCTTCAGCGGGGGATTCGCCTGACAACCGGTTTGGTCGCCAAACGGTTTTCCTCCGATCAATGGATTTGTGTCGAGTGCGATTGCCTGGCCGAGGCGACATGGTTGCAATTTGCCGTTGTTGCCGAAAATGTTTCTGCACGCCGGGAAGGAAAAGGTCTCCTGCTTCCTGTGGGCGAGTATTTCAAAGATACAAAAGAAATCAAAAATATTGTTGTTGCGCTGGCCAAATCCTGGCACT
>CAWUOD010000558.1:0-2763 GCA_963923115.1 uncultured Singulisphaera sp. | reverse complement strand
CAAAGCGCGATTCCGTAGGCGATGAAGATAGGATTGTTGCTGCCCGAGAAAGTCAGGACCGAACCCAACAATGCGGCGGCAATGATCATCGTCGTCCAAACGGCGGACTCATAGCCCAAAGCCAGGCCGGAGATAATGTTGGTGGCATGACCCGTGCGACAGGCCTTTGCAACACTTTTCACAGGCTCGTGTTCGGTGCTGGTCCAGTAATCGGTGCACCGATGAAGGGCCATGGCCAGAATGATGCCGATCAGACATGTGAGGATGGGGCGATAGTCAAAACCTTCGTTGATGGGCATGACCTTTTGGGCCAGGGTGACCATTGTCGCTTCGCCTGGTTTCAGATCGGGGGAAAGACCGGCGGTTTCGGCATTCCTGATTTTGGTTTGGCAAATTTCGGCCTGCTTTGCCTCATCCAATTTTTGATATACCGAGTAGACCTTGTCCACATAGAGCTCAAGGTCATCATCAAGGCCTTCGGCATCCTTCGATTTGCCGGACTTGCGAAACCCTTTGAGGTCTTTCTCGAATTTGGCCAGGTCTTCGGGGCTTCGGAATTTCAGATCCCCGATCTTGTCCCCAGCAGCCAACTTCAGGGCTGAAACAAAATCCGGTTCACGATAGAGCCCCCGTTTGATTGCTTCCCGGACAATGTATTGTCCACTTGGGCGCAAATAGATTGTTCCCATGATGCAAATGGCGACAGCCGAGAAAATACCACCCAACCAAAATGCCCGGGTGAAGGCGCCCATAGCGGCGTTGACGCCTTCGGAATTGTCGGCTTTGACGCGGCTTGTGGAAATGATGTCGCTAACCACGCCGATGGCATGCACCAGAAGGGGGAAGATCACCCCCATGTGACCAAAGCTCGCAAGGCCCAGAATCATGGCTGCGACCATGGTCACTTCATAACTCTCGAAAATATCGGCGGCCATACCGGCACAGTCGCCCACATTGTCGCCCACATTGTCCGCGATGGTCGCGGCGTTGCGTGGGTCGTCTTCGGGGATGCCCGCCTCAACCTTGCCCACGAGGTCGGCGCCAACATCGGCCGCCTTGGTGTAGATACCGCCACCAACACGCATGAACAGCGCCAGGAGCGTTCCACCAAAACCGAAGCCAAGGAGGACTTCAAAAGCTTTTTCCCCGAAGTAGAGGAAAATCACGGTGCCGCCAAGAAGGCCCAAACCATCGGTGAGCATCCCGGTGATGGTGCCCGTGCGATAGCCGATAATAAGGGCTTTCCCAAAGCTCTCACGGGACGCGGCGGCAACCTTGAGGTTGCCAAGGGTTGCCATGCGCATTCCAACAAAACCAACAAGTCCGGAGAAAAGCGACCCCATCAGGAACGCAATACCCCGGCCGATCGCGATTTGTTTCTCGACAAAGTTGTCGGGCTGCTCCCAAGGCCATTTGGTGGCCACAAGCAGAGCGGTAATCAGCGCAATAAGGATGCCCACCACGCGAAATTGGCGAAAAAGGTAAGCGTCGGCGCCTTCGCGCACCGCTTTGGCAATTTCCTGCATGGCAACCGTGCCGTTACCATTCGCAAGGACATATTTGGTCAACCAAAAGGCGTAAACAAGCCCGGCAAAAGCCACGCCCATGTTCGCAACGAGGGCGAACCTTTCCCCTATCGAGAAGGCCGGATTACTGAAGATTCCAAATGGAACCCAATCCCCGGCCGGGGCGGCATGGGCAAACATGCCGATGCCCTGGGAGCCCATCAGGCCCAATACAAGAAATGCCAATGAAAAAAGAAACCACCTGTTCGAGGCTCTTTTTTGTAGACGGTTAGTGACGCCTTGTTTCCGCATGGGGAGAAGGAGCTCCATGGAAAATAGCAAACCTGTCCGATAAAAGAGCCGGACAGGATGAATTCGGTTGTTTTGGAAAAGTACGGATTTTGGACCGGCTTTGAGCAGACGCTACCACGGCTGTGAACGGACCAAACTCTCGGGATCCTCCCGGGAATACGCACCATTTTCCTTATACTAATGAAAGGTTAGTGAAGAAACCTTCCAAGGTCTACCACGACTGTTGAAACCATTGGGAAAGATTGACCCCTACTTCGACTTCCCACATTTTGAGAAGTTTTGGATATATTTCACCCTGTCTCTTCAATCTTCTGCCATCCAATGAGCCCACACCTGCAATCCCAAACATTGTTCCCGTCAAAAGAATTTCTTCGGCCTCAATTGCTTCCGGAGGATAGATTGGCCCCTCCTGAAATTCGATTCCCAACTGAAGGATCATTCGTTTTACCCTGCCAAGTGTGACACCGGGCAAAATGTGGGCCATGGGGGGGCTTTTGCAGATTCCATTCTTTATGAACAACACATTGGCAGGGGCGGTCTCTGTGATTTGCCCATCAATATGTTGCAGGAGAGCTATGCTGCCGGGTTCCTGGGCCCGCGCCTGACGCTCCGCAAGCCACCAATGCATACGACTGCGGGTCTTGAGCCCCTCCGGGACACAGACGCCGGGGACCTGCCTTGTTTCCACCAAACGCAATTTTGCTCCATCCCTGAACCACCCCGCATAGCGCTTCCGGGGCACCGGAAAGCCATGAACTATGAGCGATGGCTCCCCGTCCCCAAAACCTCCCGGTTCTCCGAGGTAAAACCCGACTGGCCCGGGTGTCGCCAAAAGGACAACAGCGAACTCCTCATCCGGCCCATAAAGCGATCGGTTTTTCGTTACGACCTCCTCGACGACCTGTCTCTTATACACATCTGACGCTGCCGACGATACTCCTTGTGT
>CAWUOD010000557.1:0-2766 GCA_963923115.1 uncultured Singulisphaera sp. | reverse complement strand
ATTGGGGATGAACCTGACCCCTGGACCGTCACCCGTCGCATATTGGCCGCCCGGGAAAAGGAGCCGATTGTCCGAACCGGTCAGCTTGCAACCCTGCTTGAACCGCAGGACAGGGAATGGAAACTCCGAAAAGCCAAGGACAAGTTCAAATCCCACCCTGCCATTCGTGTGTTTCAAACCTTGCGAATTCTGGTTAACCGGGAACTTGCGAATCTGGAACATCTCTTGCGCATTCTACCCTGGATACTGAATCCCCAAGGGGTTGCCGTTATCCTGAGCTTCCACTCGGGAGAGGACCGTTTGGTGAAAAAGGCATTTCGGGCGGGTTTGGAATCAGGAATCTACGAGGCCATAAGTGATCGCCTCATCCGGCCAACCTTCCAGGAAAAACTTCGCAATCCAAGGTCCCGTTCGACCCGCCTGCGCTGGGCCAGGAGGGCCAAATCGTGATTGTTTCGGCCGGATGGTTCGCGGGCCTGCTGATGTGCGCGGGGCAAGCGTTGGAGGTCCGCTCCATCGAAAGGGAACTCCCCAAAAACACTCCTTCATGGATTGCCAAAAACACTTCATCAACCACAATAGAGATCCGGTCGGGAACAGATACTCCCGCACATTTTTATCCTTCAAGGGTGCTTACATCCATCGCGACCAAAGAACAACTCCAAAACGGGTTGGGCGCGGATGATTTCGACATCGGGGAATGGGTTGGCCTTTTGGAGGTACACGGGCCCGTGACCGACTATCGCAAGATGGTCGTCCCCCCGGGGCTTTACTCACTTCGCCTGGCAAACCAGCCAGACTCCGACGATCACAAGGACACCGCTCCAGGCCGCATGTTCGCGCTTCTTTGCCCCGTGGAAAAAGATACCCAGGCGCGTCCCGGGGACATGGCAAACCTTCTTGATCGGGCGAAAATTGGCGTCCGAAAACACGCCTCCCCATGGTTTGCTTTTGTTTCCAAAGCCAAACCTGGCCCTGAATTTCCATGCATCCGGGAAGAACCTCCCAAGCACCAAAGCATCCTTTGGCAACAAAAGGTGATGACCATGGATGGCATGGGAGAGGCGGTTTTGGGCCTAACCTGGAAGGGGCCCTCCTGATGGGGTTGGTTTGAACAGGATCCTGGCTTTGGGTGCGTCGCTGATTTGGTACCATTCCCAAAAAGAATCTATCGCAATCAAAAACCCGATCAGCCGGCCAACAGCCCTGCCAATTTGTCCCGTTCGACAAAAAGTTGCTCCGGAATATTTCCCCAAGTGACCAAATCCACTCCCTGGGCGGTTCGCCTGATGGTTACCATTCCCGCGGGCAAAGCCACCCGAAGCTCCCGCCACTCCGCGGAGGGCTCTTCGTCGGGAAAGGTAAGCTGTCCATCCGCCATCCGCAATGTGCCCCTTGGCTCAAATTGCCCCAAAGCCTTCGAGATTCTCGTCCAATCCAGACCGGGCGCGAAGACTGAAACTTCCATTCCCATAATAAGAATCCTTTAAATATCAAAAAAAGCCATACTTGCTGTGAAGCCATGAATAAAGTTTTGTCCGCCCACGGGTCCAAGTTCTCCCTGGGCGAAAAAACCGGCGATGGGGAGGCGCCCCAAAAGGGACTCGACGCAATTCGCATCGTGGGACGGCCCGGGAAACAACCTTGATCCGCGCCCATTGCATGTAAACATTAACCCGCCTCCGGGCATTTTTCCGCGAGCCTTTTTGTAATCTTCAAGGATGATCCGAAGATCGATATCCGCGCTCTCGGCATCGCGAACCTGAAACTGGACGGTCTGACCAGTTCGAATTTTGTCACCCACCACGAGGGAACCGGTTTCCTGAATCAACCCGCAATTGCGGACAAGGAAATCACCCCGATTGAATTCCTGGGAGTATTCATTCAAAACAATGCCAAGGTGCAGGCCCTTCTCGAACAACCTTTGCTCACTTGCTGGCAGGACTCTCCACATCTCCTGGAGTTGGTGGAGGGGCTTTTTTCCACCAAGTTCATGAATGACATTCCCCACCCCTTTGGTGACGACCATGGGATGTCCCACCGGACGACACCCCTGGGAAACCATGGTATGCATCCCCACATCCCCACCCAGAAGCACTCCGACAGCCCCCGAACGGAAAACTCCCCGATCCGATACCAACCGGCAGGATCCAGGCCCACGCGTGCCGGAAGCCATGCCCCCCACAACCAAAAGCCCCGGATAATCCTCATTGACCTGGTTGAGGAATCGATCCACCGGGCAAGTGACCTGATCCCCCAAAAGAATCATTCCGCCATTTTTGGGCGCCCCCCCCACCAGCCCGTCTGGCCAACCCAAAAAGGTTTTCCCTTCACTGGTGTCCTCGTAATGAAGATCAAATGTCTCGAGTGTGACCTTTTTTTCCTTGGGCCATTTGGCAACAAAAAGACTTATTGCAGGGGCCTCCTCGATTTCCTGTCCGGTTGCGACGACGGATTCCGCCACACATCCAATAATGTGTTTGGGATCAAGGGTTTCTTTGATCGCCTGCAGCAGACTGTCCGCGTGACGGGCATGATCGGGAGTAAAAAAATAGACAACAAGGTCGGGAGAATCGGTCACACCCGAATCCAATTGGGAAAGAATGGCGGCCAAAGCGTCCGCCGCCACCGGTTTTTGGGAAAAAGCGGAGGAGAAAGGCATAAACAGTCCCCATCAAACCTGCAAGGATAATCCGCATCCCGCTGCGGGCGTATTCCCTCTCTATCATATCCGCATGGAGAAGGAGAGGCCCCCCATGGACTATT
>CAWUOD010000556.1:0-2774 GCA_963923115.1 uncultured Singulisphaera sp. | reverse complement strand
TTTCCAAGTAAATGGATCCCTTTTATTGGGAGAACATCATGACCCTTAAGCAATGGGGATGAAGGTGAAAATTCGGGAGACCCATAAGCGGGGCTATAGCGATAGTTCCAGGCAATCGCCACGGCGCCTTTTTGCATTTCACTTTTTGAGGCTTCAACCTGATCGGAAAACTTCATCCAGACCCCGTTTGCGTGGGCCCTGACCTGAATGGGCAAATGGGTTGGGCCATTGGTCCGCCTGACCCGTTGGAGACACCCGTCCCTGGTCGCATAAGTGCCCCACCCTTGCATGCCCGTCACATAAAGGTGTTCATCGATGGGGTGAAATCGGCCGCGATGGACTCCGGATTCAAAATCGCCTGGAAGCTGGACAAAAGCTCCCTGGGGTTGCCCCTGGACCTCATCCTCAAGCAGAAGGAACTGGGAACAGGTCCCATAGGAAAAATGAACCTTGAGTCCCTGGAGCGCTTTCCAGGACCCTGAAGGAATTTCTCTTTGCCCACCAGCCGAATTGTCCAATCCACGGGGAAGGTAAACCATTGGGAGTTCTGGTGGTTTACCCCCCTTTGGTCCCCCAAAACCATAAAAACCACCGTTTTTGATCTTGCAAATGAGACTTGTTGGTGTCCAGTCTCCTTCGGAGCATGGAACGGTGATGCCTCCCTTGCTATCAAGACCAATTCCATCAGGGTTGCGGAATCCGGTCGCCAAAACCTCCATCGACCTTCCATCCGCGGAAATCCGCATCACTCCAAGATTGCTGGAGGCTGTGACAAAGCTGCCGTCCTTGTCCTGCTCCAGACCGCAAATGTAATCGTGTCCCGATGCGCTGGTAACCCAGCAATTCGCGAAGCATTCGTGGAAATCGTACTCTCCGTCACGATTAAGATCATGAAGCTTTGTAATCTGGTCCCGACCCAAAACATGGGGTACACCCTGCACAACTCGCAACCCAAGTGCCTGATGAAGGCCCGAGGCGACTTTTCGCCAGGTTGCTTTGGTGGATCCTTCTCCGGTTCCACTTACGCGCCAAACTTCACCCTGCATGGTGCAGACAAGCACATCGCCATTGGGAAGGAAATCTAGGTCGCCAAAAAATAGGGGCGATTTCCATGGGTTCTCAAAGGGAACCGTAATCGTGTCCACAGCAAAGGGAGCCCCAGTTCCCCATTTCAACGGCGTTTCCAACCGTTGAGGCCACCGGGCTCCTCCCCCCGTTGTTCCCGGGGCGCCGGGATGCTGGTTCATTGGGGCGGTTTCCCTGACTAGCTTTCCATTTTCCAAACGGCAGGAGTCCAGCCAGATCTGACCACCCAGATCCACACGGAAAATTACCTTTTCTCCATCACGGTAAAATCCTTTGTAGCGAGCCTCCCTGGGCCAATTCCATTTGGCCGGTTCCGTTGACGGAGGGCCTTTGGGGATCAAACCATCCAGAAATCCATGACGGAAATCCGAAAAACGGACGAAACCACCGGTCCAAGCCGCCTCAAACTGAAGGGTTTCAGGATTATAAACCACGGTATGTTGGCTGGCCCCGCCAAGGTGAACGGCCACCCCTTTTACAATGGTCTTGCCCCCCGAGCGGACAACCCCGCTTAAAATGGATCCCACATCGGCCAGATTCCAGTTTCCATCTTTCCAGGTGGTTTCATTCTGGTTACCCCAGTGCCCATGAAGTCCCTGATCCAGTCCCGGAAAACCCGATACAAGCTCGGGCTTTTGATCCATGGTGGAAAGGAGGGCGGATTGCTTTTGATAAAATTCGTAGAGTCGTTCCCGATTGGGAAATTCACCGGAGTGTGGCCAGGCGGCGGGATTCAATGGGCCTGGAGGAAATTTGGTTTCCACCAGTTTGGCAACATGACCATGCCCCTTCATCCACTCAGGATGAAAGCGGTCGCTTCCCAGGGTGAGCAAGAAAGCGAAAAGATCATTCTTTTCTCCTTCTGTTAGCGAATCCATCAGGTTGGAAGGCATAAGGGATCCAACCTGTTTTTTTTCCTCGATATCCCCAATCTGAAGTTCAATTACTTTTTGCGTGGTCGCTTCCCTGATTGACAATGATTTGGAGTTTTCTTTTTCAATATATCCCTGAATAATTCGTCCATTGGAGGTGGTCACGGCCCAGGCTCGAAATTCCGGTTTCACATCCTTTTGAGGCCATAGGACCGATTCCACAACCTGAACCGGTGACAGGCAGGTGTTCAGCTTGTCGAGTTCCGGACCCACCTGCCCTCCTTTCTGGGAAAGTCGGTGACAGGAGACACAAGCCAATTTCGCGCTGGCGAAAATTGCCGCTCCCCTGGATGGATCACCTTTGGATTTGCTGGTTTCAAGGTAGGTTTGAACTTTTTTAAGATCCTCTTTGGGGTCCGTTGAACCTTGTGAATTGGTCATTGGCGCGAGCAGGTCCACCAATTGTCCCTTTTCGGTTTTCCAAAAACCTATGGTATCCGAATCGCGAATGGGAAGTGCATTGGAATTTCCATCGGTTTTTTGAATTCCCTTGCGTATACGGCACCATGATAGTTTTCCCAGGGTGGGGAAAGAACGGTCGCCCAGACCACCGATCGAAAGTGGACCGGGATCAGATTGCGTGTTTTTTCTTTTCAGGGCGGATGATCCCCGTAACTTTCCGTTTACCCGGATTTCCGCCCGGTCTTCCTGAAAATGGAAATCAACTTTTTGAACTGTGTCATCTAGCGGTTCAAAATCGGTTTCCACATGGTCGGGGGTCATGCCTGGAACATAAAGGGTCAATCGTCCCGAACC
>CAWUOD010000555.1:0-2775 GCA_963923115.1 uncultured Singulisphaera sp. | reverse complement strand
GATCCTCTCTGGTCTCGTGGGCTCGGAGATGTGTATAAGAGACAGGGATGGCCATTCGACTTTTCTCAAACCTGCCTTCGCCGACTCCACATTTTTCTCTTATGATTTATAAATACTAAAAAGACCGCTTTTTTACAAAATTATTCACCCGCCCCTTTCGGAGCGGGTGGCAATATCACACCCAAATCCATCAGGCCAAACTATTCGAGCACAAACGACACGCTCACTTCGGCGGTGATCTTTATGGTGCCCGCTTCGAACTCGGGGCCCGAACCGCCCCCACCACCACCCATATCCGACATTCGCGCCATGTTGGAAGCCTGGATGTTGTAAAAGGGCATCGAGTCGCTCGACGATTCCACTATCATTTGGGGCTTGCCCACTTTGGCCCCAAGCTCCTCTGCCAAAGCCTTGGCTTTTTCCCTGGCGGCGCGGACCGCCAACAACCGGGCCTCATCCCGGTGCTGCCGCAATTTCGTGGTTCGAAGATTCACCGAACCCACGCCCGTTGCCCCTGCCTCGATCGCCGCCTCGGTCACCCTGGTGATTCGGGCGATATTGTTCAGCGTGCAAGAAACCGACTGCGACACCGAATAAAAAGCGATCACATCCGTCTCCGAATGCCCCATGTCTTCCCGTTTGTAATTAGGCTGAATGATCACCTGGGTGGTTTGAAGATCCACATCCTTGATCCCGGCTGCCTTCAGCACGGAAAGCAATTTCCCCATTTTGGCCGACTGCCTGGCCAGCGTCTCCTTCAAAACAGGACCACGGACATCCACTTGAAAACTCAGGTCCGCAAGATCAGGCACTACCTTGATTTCGCCTCGCCCCGTCGTCGAGACCGTGGGGATTTCCCCCTTCTGCTGTGCCATCACAGGAAAGGCGCCAAGAACCACAAACAGCCACGAGACCAGCATTCGATTTTGAGACATGAAACGGACTCCTTGCAACGACCAGGAAAGGTCGGGGACGGTCAAAACAGAATGGGTGTTCCGGGCGGGAAAAGTCCTCCACCCCTCGCACACAATGCCAACACACAGCCCACGACTTTGTGAGCGGATTTCGGTTTTTTTACCTTTTATTTGCCTATCCAGCGATTGAGCAGATTGGCAGTGATCTTTTGCACCCGGGGATCGGGCCCAAGCGGCCTCCCATTATGCACAAAGGGCAAAATGTGGCCTGGCGGATGCGAAAGCCCCATCGCCCAAAAAATCGTGCTCGCGTTGAAGACCGTATTCCCCTTCGGACCGGGATAGATGGTCGCCTCATAGTGCGAAGGCGCTTCCCCCGAATTGATCGTGGTGCCCGCCGCGACCACCTCCATCCCCGGGATAGGCGCCGGATCGCCATGAAACTCCCAGCCTACCAGGCCCGTGACCCGGTCACCTTTTTTCATCCCGGTCCCCGCGAACATCCAATGCTCCGGTTTGGTGACCACCCAGTCCCCCGACCCGTTGAAAGGCGACACGGTTTGCGCCCCGATCAACGCCGCTTCGCTGGGCGCCTCGACAGGCAGATCCGCCATCCAGGGTTCCTCCCCCTTGCGGATGCCGCCAAAGCGCCCGACACGCTCCATCTCGTCGGGTTTGGAACGGTCGATCACAAAACAACACGAATTGCCGCTGAAAAATCCGAAATTCACGCCCCGTCTGACCGCTTCCAGACAGGTGTCGTACTGCTTGCGGGTCCAGTATTCATCGTGTCCCACCGAAAGGAACACTTTGGCCCGGGTCAGGAAATCGACACCCCCAGCATCGACATCCTCGTTGGAACAATAGGTAACATCATACCCGTTCTCCTCCAGCCAAAAGGCAAAAGGATACTCCCACAGGAGAAATTCCCCCGATCCAAGCGAAAGGGTGTGGTCAACCACCTGGGGATATTTGGCATACGGACGCCTGAAGCTCACCCGCACCCCCGAAACCAGTGGCCTTTTGTCGGCGCGATCGTTGTCGTAAAGCGAATGGTTCTCGGGCCACTTGTTGTACGCCTGCCAGGTGTTGGTGCTGCATTGAAAAAGAACATCCGCTTTGCGGTTGTCGGTGACGATGAATGTCAAATAGCTCTGGTAGCGGTGCGCCTTCGCGGAAAGCTTGACCAGATAGACCCCGCTGGGCCAATCGGCGGGAATGGTCATCTCCGCCACCGCGTCCCAGTCACAGGCCCGAATGCGCATCGGACCCACAGGCGGCGTTGGTGCCGTGGGAGCCGCCACCGGACCGAGGGTCCGCATGAGCCTGGCGCCTTTTCCCCGGTAATAGCCCATCCGGTAAATATCCAGGGTCACCGGCCCCGCCGGTTTGGTGCTCACATGAAAGGATATTTTCTCCCCGGCCTTCACACTTGTCCTGGAGGCATAACCCTCGATCAGGGAACAGCGATATTTGGCGTTCCCATCAAACTTCGAATAGGCAAGTTGCCAATCGGTTGTCCCGGTTTTGGCATTTTCCGCGACCAAAATTCCATTGGGCGCACCCTCCCTCCCAAGTGGTTCCTGCGCGGACAGTTTGTTTGCCGCCTGGTTTGCGGTCGCGGCTGCCAAAGGTATCGCTGCAAGAATTTGCCGACGATGCAATCCGGACATGGTTTGGTCTCCATTGCGAAAACCGAAGGAAGGGAAACAAGGAGGGCTTTTTGTTGGCATAGGGCCCCGTCCCATGATTGGCGAAAAAGTTTGGTCAAAACCGTGAGGGCAAATCCCTTTTTCAAAACTTTTCCCATTTTTTTTGCCAGTTCATCTCCCGTTCCTGTCTCTTATACACATCTCCGAGC
>CAWUOD010000554.1:0-2780 GCA_963923115.1 uncultured Singulisphaera sp. | reverse complement strand
CGAATCCCAATTCGATGGAAATGTTTCCGGCGGCGGCGTTGGAGATCATTTTTGGAATGGTAAACGGGCTGATTTTACCCGGGCCATCCTTCATGTAGCGAGTGTGCTGCTCTTCGAATTCGTTGAGCCCGCCGATGCCCGATCCCCAGATAACTCCACAGCGGAATGGATCCTCCTTGGAGAGGTCAATTCCGGAATTCACAAAAGCTTCCTGGGATGCCACGACGGCAAATTGGGCAAAACGGTCCAGGCGGCGTAACTGCTTGGGATCCAAGGATTGCCGAAGCGGAAACTCCTTTACCTCCCCGGCGAATCGCACCTTGAACTGAGAGGGATCAAACTGCTCGATTTGGCTGATCCCGCTCTTGCCCGATAGAAGCGCATGCCACAGGGTTGAGACATCCTGTCCCAGGGAGGTGACAACACCTAACCCCGTGATCACGACTCGACGCTTCATTTCTTGGCCAGCTCCTTCTCGATATGTTCAATCGCCTCACCAACGGTCTTGATCTTTTCTGCCTGGTCCTCGGGGATGGAGATTTCAAACTCCTCCTCAAGCTCCATGACAAGCTCAACGATGTCGAGTGAATCAGCGCCCAATTGATCAAAGGCTGTGGTTCGGGCCACTTGGTCGGCGTTGACGCCAAGGTTGTCCACTACAATCTTGATTACCCGTTCTTCTACCGAAGCGTTCGCCACTGCTTTGCCCTCCTGGGGCCGGACCTAACTGAAATTCCGGCTCATCGGGACTACCGTGACCCGATTGACTGGATTTATCACATTTCCACCGGCTCTGGCAAGGTGACTTCCTGCACCCGCGCCAATTCACCGTGGAAACTTGGGCCGGATCCGCACAAGTTGATGAAAAGTAGGATATGGGGAAACTAAGCCATGGAAAGGGAAGGGCCCCATAAAAACCCTTCCTCCCCAATTCTTTGAGAGCTGCCTACCCGGCAACCCCGACACAGGGAATTTTGCGATCAATTCTCTTGAGCAGCCCGGCCAGAACTTTGCCGGGACCAACCTCGTAAAATTTTTCCACCCCGGAAGCCAACATTTGGCGCACACATGCCTCCCAGCGGACAGGCTCCACCACTTGACGGGCCAAAAGTCCGGCAAAAGTTTCCGGCGCCCCATGGGTCAATCCGGTCACATTGGAAAGAACCGGGATCCTAGGTTGGGCAAAGCGAACCTTTTCCAAAGCCTCGCTCAAGGGAGCCACCGCGGGCTCCATCAATTGGGTGTGAAAGGCACCAGCCACGGAAAGCCGAATGGTTTTCGCGCCCGCCGCCTGGGCCAGTTTTTCCACCTCTTCAACCGCGGGTACGGCACCGCTAATCACAAGATTCCCCGGACAAAGATAGTTGGCGATGCGAACAAGCCCCTTTTCCTGTCCCTTAAGAACTAATTCATCAAGGACAGACTCCTCCAACAGCAATACGCTCGCCATGGTCGAGGGGGATTTCTCCGCCGCCATTTGCATCACCTGGCCGCGAAGACGAACCAGACGCAACCCGGTTTCAAAATCCATCGCCCCTGCAAAAGCAAGGGCTGTGTACTCCCCAAGGCTCAAACCAGCGGTGATCGCACAGGAAGCCTCGGCGTCCGGTTCGGTCTCCCTCAGGCCCTCCAATGCCGCGAAGCTCGCGACATAAAGCGCCGGTTGGCTGATGTCTGTAGCGTTGAGTCGTTCCGCCGGACCGTTTTTGCAGGTCTCAAGCAGGTCGAAATCAAGGATTTGGGAAGCCCGGTCGAACAGGGCGCGGACCGAGGCGTGTTTATCCGCCAACGCCACACCCATGCCTACATATTGGGCCCCCTGACCGGGGAAAAGAAATGCGGTCTTGGTCATGGGAGAAACCGTGCTGGATAGGAAAATCAGGAAGATGCCAAAGCAAGATGTTGCTGCTGGCTTTCAAGTTCTTTGGTGATCAGCTGGTTTAGTCCAGCACGAGCATGACGGGCGGCCACACCCAAGGCGTTCCGGATCGCGCGATCATCCGAGCTACCGTGGCAAATGATACAAATGCCATCAATACCCAAAAGCGGCGCACCGCCAAACTCGCTGTAGTGGTACTTTTGGGCGAGATTGGTAAGAGTGTTGATCCCTTTGTCCCGCTCGACAGTGAGACTTTCACTCATTTCACGGGCAACAACCTTGAGCATAAACTCGGTTATGCCTTCGCAAACCTTGAGAATCACATTCCCCGTAAATCCATCACAAATGACGACATCGATGCCGCCACGATGAATATCACGCCCTTCGACATTACCCCGGTAAGAGGCTTTGATTGGGGAGTTGGCGAAAAGCTCCGAAGTTTGGCGGGGCAACTCAGGGCCCTTGCCATCCTCGGACCCAACATTCATCAGGCCGATGGAAGGGTTTTCCTTCTTGAGAATGTGCCTTGCATAGACCAGGCCCATCACACCGTATTGGTAGAGGTGGGTGGCCTTGGGGTAGATATTCGCCCCAACATCCAGCAAAAGACATGGGCCTCGCATGGTCGGCATGACGGTGGCGATACCTGGGCGCTCGACTCCAGGCAGAAAACGCCGCGACATCAACCCACCAGCCACCATGGCGCCTGTGTTTCCGGCGCTTACGATCCCATCCACCCGCGACTGGGCGAGGAGTTGCCAACACCGACTAATCGAGTTGTCAGGCTTCTTGCGCAACCCAATAGTTGGACTCTCCTCCATCCCAATCGACTGGGAACAATGAAAGACCTCAAGGCGATCATTGCGACCAAACTGATCAAGGAGGGGATGAATTTGGGCTT
>CAWUOD010000553.1:0-2782 GCA_963923115.1 uncultured Singulisphaera sp. | reverse complement strand
CCAGGGTATTTCGGTTCCCTCGCACACGATAATTCCCCGGATTGGCTCAAGGAGCTTTTATCCCAATGCGCCGAAGACAGTTTCCATCTGGAATACATTTCACAAAACGGCGAGGCTTTTCGCCCATATTTCCGTTTTGAATGGGGTGGAAATCCGGCGATTGGTTTGCCCCGACCAGCTCCGCTCAGGTCAGATATTCCGGATTTTTTGCGCGCAATATATGGTGTCATCGGGGCGTTTAACGAAAACGGTTTTGACTACGCGGGAGGACTCTTTTCGGGACATTCCCTGGAACCTGTATCGGAATCAAACATATGGGTCGACCCGGAAGAATCGGTGGACGCGGCCACTGCAATCCCATTCCTGGAGACGCTTTCCGGAAGCCAACTTTGCTATCTGACCCTTGGTGGGGGCGCATGGCTTGAGGCGGGGAAATTCCGCATGGTAGACCCGGAAGTGGAAATGGCCCGTTATTTCGAGGCGCTACTGCAAGGAAAACGCATTTAGTTTTTGTCGATCACACTATCAGGAATTGGGGCCGGTTATCTCATTTTCACCTTGAGGGACTACTCATTCGCATGCAGCCTCAGGATCCGGATGATTTCCGCGATCGATTCCGGATTCCGGTGAAGATGGGTATGGATACCCCTTATGACAAGCTCGCTTTGATCCCGGGGATACTTGGCGCTTTCGATACCAACAACACCATCGTTATTGCCTCCCGCGCCCAGCCAGCCTCCCCGCCCCATGATGGAATGCGTCATAACCCAGGGCGCGACACGGGCGCCGTTCATTGCCACAAGGGTGGGCTGTTCAGGCTCGAGTTGATCAAGCATGGTCGCCGCGCAATCGCGTAGTTTGGGGCGGAATATATCGCTGTTCATCTCCAGAAAATCCCGGTGCGCGATCGTTTCGGGGGTGTCTTTGGTGATGATTCTTTCGCCGGAGCGGGCAAGGAATCCCCGGGCAAGGGTGGTTCCATGGTGCGGCGTGCCTATGTAAATGACCCGACGAATGGAGGTCGATGGGCGGAAATAGACCTCTTCCCTCGTGGAGGCGATTTCACGGGGTGAACCTTTCAGTCCCAAAAAAGGTCCCTTGGCTATGGCATCCCAAATAAGGCCGTCGGATTCAATGGTTTGGGCCTTGGCCAATAGTCCACCCAGGCTGTGACCCAAAATAATCATCCGATCGAGGGCCTTGTCCGTCCCGTGGGGATCCAGCCTCATTCTGAGTTGCACCATCATCCTTCTCATATCCGCCGCGGACTCCAGGAAGCGTCCATCCGAGGGATAGCGAAAAGCCCAGATCTGGAACCGGGAATGGATATCGGGCTCCCCTTCCAGTTCGTTGATCAGTTCGCTCCATGTCATTGGCTCGGAAAAAAGCCCATGTATAAGCACAATAGGAATCTTTCCCGGTTGATAAGGCGCCAACATGGTCATGGATGATGGCATTCCCGGTTCCGTTGGGATCAGATAGCTTTGAATCCCGGCGCGTGGTATCTCCTCGTATGCGAGCGCCCAAGGAGCGCTGATATCCCGCGTCAATCGCGCTTTTTTCCCGGAGACCTGCAAATGGTCAACCGTTTGGGGGTCGACGAAATCCAATTGGAATTTTCCCGTCGGGCCGGGCCTGAGCAAAGCCGTCATGGGAACATAGGACTGGGGCCTGTAGTTGGGATCTTTTGGTTCCGCTGTGTTCTCATGGATGCCCACAAGAGCGACTCCCAAACCATCAACATACCGGTAATGCTTTAGTTCCCGCTGGCCGCTGCCTGATGGAAAGGAGACCCGGTCAATTTGATCGGCCCGCCATGGAACTCCAATGGTTGTCACACCCACCGTTTGGCCGTTTTCCAGTTCGAGTCCCTTGACCGGTTTCAATGCACCCTTGTTATTCGCGGTCTTTATCATGCCTGAAAGGCAATCCGAATAGGTTTTTGTCGCCTCGGTGATCGAATCCTCCGGGGCCCCTGATGCGTATTGGCTTTCAATGGCCCGCCAGGCAATTGTTGCACCCTGATAATATTCAAGAATGGGAGTGTCGGTTGCTCCCCGGTTTGGAATCCTTCGGGATGCGAGATTGGCCCTGGCCAGATGAACTTTCGCCTGATGGAGATCGGCCGGATTGGTGGCCACTCCGTTGGGTGGATCGATGGAACGGGCTAACTGTCTATCCTGCAACTGGGCCAAGCATCCACATTGGAATGCCATACTTCCCAAAAGGAAAAGAATCGCTCCCTGGCGTAACATGCTCATCCCGGTTGGAAGCGGCAAAAGCCCCATGAACAATTCGCCCTTTTTCACTCCGGCGGAAAGATTGGCCGGAACAAAACCAAACAAAGATATGCTTGGCAAAGCCTAACCCATGCTTTTCTGGCATGGGTGACATCACCATTCAAACTTTTCCAAAACCGGTCAACTTGTATGGTTTGGAGTGGTTATAAAGGCTGTCTCGACAAAAAATTTTCGGTTGGGCTGAATCGGCCTCAAGGACTAATCTTATCCCCAATATCGCCCCCACAAGAAAAACGGGCTGGCCAATCGGTTTCTTTCCTTAGGGTTTTTCCCACGAAAACCCTGGTGCCTTGGCGGGATCAAATCCCTTCAGGTGGGCGAGATCGGCGGGATCCCTTTTGGAAGGTGGCTGGTACCTCCAGGCTTTGTCGCCAAACACCTCTTTGAGAAGCGCGGAGAGTCCCTCGTCCGCTTTTTTCAGTTCCGTCCGTGTGACGACCAGATTTCTGTTGTCGTTGCAATCAAACCATGCTTGCACCCCT
>CAWUOD010000552.1:0-2801 GCA_963923115.1 uncultured Singulisphaera sp. | reverse complement strand
ACCCACACGGTCGATGGAGAAAGAGAGTCCTGCACCTTCAAGACTGTTTAGGTTGCTGACCGTTCCGGTTACTTTGGTGGAACTTATTCCACCAGACCAGGTCACCGCCCCCACATCTGTGGCTTCCGCATAGGAACTACAAATGACATAATTTCCGTTGGTGAGCGCGAAAACACCATCCGAACTAATTTTGTCAGATCCTGTGTTGCCGACAAAACTGTTGGTCGATGAAAGCACACCGGAACTGGCACCAGACCCATCCACCCAGGTTGCGGCCCCAGCATCTGAAACGAAACTTTCCGCGCTAATGTAATTGTCCCATATGGGGCTGCTGATCACAAAGTTGCCGTTTCCGGTCAGGGCGGTAAGGCCACCGGAACCGACATTGTCATTTGGGTTAGACCCTACCCAACTGTTGGAAGTGGCAACAGTGCCCGTTGAACCTGTTGAGCCATCACCCCAGGTTACCGCCCCAGCATCGGCAACTGTTGTATCAAACAATGGGCTGGCAAAAGCGTAGTTTCCGTTGCTTAGCGCGGCGATTCCGGAGCTACCAATACGGTCGTTTGTTGTCACGCCGACATAGCTGTTGGAGCTGCTTATGGTCCCCACAACACCGCTGGAACCGCTTCCCCAGGTTACGGCACCAACATCAGCTGCGGTTCCATTCCACAGGGGTGAGGCGACAACATAGTTGTTGTTGTTGGTCAAAACCTTGACATTGGCCCCTGTCCCGACGGCATCACCGGCCGTGCTGCCCACAAGGCTATTTGCGCTACTGACGGTGATCGAGCTTGCGGGACTGCCACTGACAAAGGTGAGTGCCCCCGCGTTGCTGATGCTTCCGTTGTCCCAGTTGGGGCTTGCGATCAGGAAATTGCCGGTGGAGCTTGTTCCCACGGCGAAAAGCCCATCCGAACCCAGATTGTCACCAGCATGGGACCCGCGAATGGTGCTGACCAGCGCGCCGGTTGAGCCGTTATAAACATAGACCGCCCCGGCATCCGTGGCAGCGAAGTCATCATAAGGGGCGGTAACGGCGACCTTGCCGCTTCCCAGGGAGAGGATTGTTGTTCCGAAACCGTTTCCTGCAGAGGGGTTGGGATCGACAAAATTGATGAAGCTCGTCGGGACCGTACGATCTTCAAGGCTCTCAAGGCTTAGCGAACGCCTTTTGATTTTGTTCCTGGAACCAGCGATTGGTTTGCGACTGCCACGGATCCAGGAGTTTGCAAAAAGATTCCAAAAACCCATGATTCAATCCTCGCTTCTTTCTTCTCGTAGTGGGGGAGCTCTCGGTGAAAGGAATTGGACTCCAAAACAGGTTCCAAAATCCAGTGAAAGAACAGGTTGGACAAAACTCCGGAAAAGGAGTTCGTCCGGTAGAAGGCGCGATAATCGCGCCGCCGTCCAAAACAAAAATTGAATTGATTCGGTCAACCAAATCGAAGGGCAAAATCATGTTCGGACTCATAATAGCCTAATGTGTCGCGGGAAACGAGGCAATCATTTCGCCAAGAACTTTTGGTGAATTCTTTCATTTATAGGGATTGTGGGATAGTCGTGGATTTTATAAAATATGTTTGGATATATAACTAGCGCTTTTTGTTTGCCGTGGAAAAACGGGTTCTGAGCCGGGGCAATCGGCAGGTTGAGGATTCTGGTGGGCGATGCGGGGACCGTGGGAGAATTCGTGGCGCTTTTGTAAGGTAACTGTTGGATTCTTTGCTCGTTTAACCCCTCCCCCGGACTTGAGGAGTCTTTCCCGTGCCGATGAAATTCCGCCTATTTATCATGATGGTGCTTGAGTTCTTCATCTGGGGGGCGTGGCTTCCCCTCATCTTTGGATATTTGCCCAGCCTCAAGTTTTCCGCCTGGGAACAGTCGCTGATTCTCAATGCGTTTCCGATCGCGGCCATCGTGGGAATGTTCTTTTCGAACCAGTTTGCCGATCGCAACTTCGCGGCGGAAAAGTTCCTGGCCTTTAGTCATCTTGTGGGCGGATTCGCGATTTTGGGTTGCGCTTTTACCCAGGACTTCCTCCCCTTCTTTGTTTTGATGCTTGTGCACTGCCTTCTTTATGTGCCGACCATCTCGATCACCAACTCGGTGGCTTTCGCGAATATGAAAGACGCGCAGAATGAGTTCGGGATTGTCCGCATGGGTGGCACCATCGGCTGGATCCTTGCCGCCTGGCCGTTTACTTTCATTCTTGTCGATTGGGAAGCGGTCAAAGCCGCCAATCCGCAGGGTTTGGTCGACTGGTTGGGCACGGTTCTCAAAAGCGGGTTGACGGGAGACGCGCTCAAGGAGGCCACAAAGTGGACCTTTATTGTGTCTGGTGTTGCCTCGTTGGCCCTCGCCGCGTTCAGCCTCACCCTTCCCCATACTCCCCCGAAGAAAACCGAGCAGGGCGCCAAGGAAAGCCTTGCCTGGCTGGAAGCCGTCAAGCTGCTCAAGCACCCCTTCGTTCTGGTTCTCTGGATCGTCACCTTTATCGATGCCTTCGTCCACAACTGTTACTTCAACTGGACGGGCAGCTTTCTCGGGGCCGATCCCAAAGTCGGAGGGGTCGGTATCGCGGGGAACTGGATTATGCCCGTGATGTCGATCGGACAAGTCGCTGAAATCCTCACCATGATCTTCCTTGGTATCACCCTGAAGAAGCTTGGCTGGAAATGGACCATGGTTGTCGGTGTTCTGGGCCATGCGCTCCGGTTTGCCGTTTATGCCTTCATGCCGGAAAACCAGGCCCTGATCATTGTCGTTCAGATCGTCCACGGCATCTGCTATGCGTTCTT
>CAWUOD010000551.1:0-2802 GCA_963923115.1 uncultured Singulisphaera sp. | reverse complement strand
AAGTAATTGGCGAATTGCAAAGTGTTTCAGGGGTGTTTGGTCCGGTTTTTTTGGGCGCCAATAGGGCCGTAATAACTTTGGCCAGTACTCTCCCCGATTACTTTTTTGGTAAATGTCTTGGGTTTGTTGACAACTTTCGGGATGGCCCGGTAGGATTTCGCTATGCAATTCATGAGTTTCTAACAGGAAATGTCGATTTCTTTCGGGTGGGGCATTAATTCCCGGGCAAGGGATAATCTCAACATTCGAACGAATCGCTCATTGTGGGGATTCTCGCCATGATCAGGGCTATTTTGAAGTCTTGGATTTGCGGTCGGGATCGAAAACCTGGAAACCCCACCAGAAAATCGAGGGCAATCTGGTCCCAAATTGAGGTCCTGGAACATCGCGACACGCCAGCTGTTCTTTATCCTGATTATCTTTTCGGTTCGCCCACCGGGGGAGCCAAACCTCATTCCTCGCCTGGTCCGACAGGTTTGACCCCCGCCCAGGTTCGCCATGCCTACGGGTTTGATCAGATCAGTTTTTCCAACGGTACCATTGCGGGAGATGGTGCCGGGATGACCATCGCTATCGTTGATGCCTACGACAATCCCAAAATCGCCAGCGATCTCCACCAATTCAATCTGGCGTTTGGTCTGCCCGATTCGGGATTCACAAAAGTCAACCAAACGGGTGGAACGACCTATCCGGCTGTCGATGCGGGTTGGGCTGGAGAAATTGCGATGGATGTGGAATGGGCCCATGCCATGGCACCCAAGGCCAACATCCTTTTGGTGGAAGCCACCGACAGCTCTTACGAGAACATGTTCGCCGCGGTGGCCTTTGCCGCCAAACAGCCTGGTGTAGTTGCGGTGTCGATGAGTTTTGGCGGATCGGAATATGCCGGGCAGACGGCGTTTGATTCGGTATTCAAGACCCCTGCGGGTCACAAAGGAGTCACTTTTATCGCCTCCTCCGGTGACAATGGGGCGCCTGTTTCCTATCCGGCATCGTCCCCGAATGTCCTGTCGGTTGGTGGGACAAGGGTGACTTTGAACAGCTCAAACACGATTATCGCGGAAACGGGTTGGTCGGGGAGTGGAGGCGGAATCAGTTCCGTGGAACCATTACCCGCCTATCAAAAGGGAGTGGTTCCCTCCACAACCACGCGCCGGGCCAATCCCGATGTCTCCTATAATGCGGATCCGATGTCGGGAGTCGCGGTTTACGATTCGATCAACAATCCTGCGAGCGCGCCCTGGTATGTCCTTGGGGGAACAAGCGCCGGGGCGCCCCAGTTGGCCGCGATGGTAGCCATCGCCGATCAGGGCAGGACCCTTGCCGGTCTGCCCACGCTTGATGGCGCGACCCAAACATTGCCGGCGATCTACGCGATGGCCTCTTCCAATTTCAGGGATATCACATCTGGCAAAAGCACTGGGACTCCCGCCTACAACGCCGCGGCCGGATATGATTTTGTCACGGGAAGAGGCAGCCCGATCGCCCAGAACTTCGTGGCGACCCTCTCCGGCCAAAATATCACGCCGCCGCCGGTGACTCCGCCTCCCGCACCCACCCCTGTTGCGGTTTCCCTTGGGGTTTCGATCTCCCAAGGCAGGGTTGTCGCGGGGAGTTCCATCCAGATCACCGTCAGCGCCCTGGATTCGACCGGCGGAGTTGTTCCCGGTTATACCGGAACCGTCGCATTTGCTTCGTCGGATATTTCCGCGGTCCTTCCCGCAAGATTTGCCTTCTCGGCGGCGGACAAGGGTGTTCACACCTTTAGCGTGACCCTGAAAACGGCTGGAACCCAAAAGATATCCGTGACGGATGTTGCCGCCGGGTTTCAGGGTTCCGTTGGCGCGACGGTGAATGCCGCGGCCCCGGCCTCGATTCTTTTTGAGCAGCAGCCTCTTTCCGCGGTTATTGGGTCCGTCATCAGTCCAGGTGTTCGGGTTCGGGTGGTCGATGCCTATGGGAATCTGGTTCAAACGGATAGCTCCGATGTCATCACCATCGGTTTGGGTTCCAATCCGGTCGGGGCGGTGCTTTCGGGGACAACTTCCATAACCGTAACCCAGGGGCTTGCATCCTTTGGCGATCTTTCTTTGGACAAGATCGGCACGGGATACACGCTGGTGGTTTCCTCGGGTGCTCTGGCCGGGGCGACTTCGGCCCAGTTCGACATTCTTGCCAAACCGGTCGCCAAAACCCTTCTCGATTTTGAAAACGCCGCGACATGGAATATTGTTGGTGCCCGAAATCCCACCGCCAAACGCGATCCTTCCGCCGCTCATGATGGCGCCAACGGCCTGATTGATTCCAACGGGAATGACTGGATTTACCGCAACGATTCGACCACCAGCGTCAAGGCGGGAGAAACCATCTCCACCTGGCTGCGCTTTGCGGGGGCGGCCGATGGGCGCGCCTATTTCGGATTTGGCGCGGGCCCTAATGGTACCTATTCCCTGGTGGCCGCTTCCAACACCGGCGAACTCCAGATCCAGGTCAATGCCTTCTATGGGAACCGGGTGCTGGCCACCATCCCTCAGGATTTCCAGGCGGATCACTGGTATCGCCTTGAGGTGGTCTGGGGGACTGACGGAAAGATTGTCGGCAATCTTTATGACAGCGACGGGGTTACCCTGATCCAAAGCGTTTCCGCGGTCAACCGCTGGATCACTGCGGGCGGAATCGCGTTTCGTGCCACCGGTTCGGACAAGCATTGGGATACGGTCACCGATACGGCTTCATCACCCCCGACTCTTCCCAATGCGAACTCGGGGAAAGGTTCCAGCCGGGTGAGGCACCACACCGTGG
>CAWUOD010000550.1:0-2804 GCA_963923115.1 uncultured Singulisphaera sp. | reverse complement strand
GTGGATTGGAATTCTTTTTGGATGGGCAAGGGCCAAATCGGGAACGGGTTGGCGGTTGGGAAAAGGAAGGTATTGAATTTAAAATTGGTTATTCGATTGACAGGGCCTCCTACCCGAATTTAAACCTACCGGAAAATGGATTAACAGTAAGCTTCCCCCAAATGGCCCAGGTCCGCAATCCCAGGCATCTGCGGGCCCTGATTCAAAGCGCCCTCCAGTCAGGCGTGGAAATTTATCCCGAAATGACAATTTCCCATCTGGACACCTCGGGTGATCGAATTTCAAGTATCCGAACCGCCAATGGAAAATCGATATTTTCTGACAAGGTGCTTTTTGCAACAGGTGCGTGGACCGGGTTATGGGATACGAATTTCCCTGGTTTGGACACCAAAATCCAACCTGTCAGAGGTCAAATGATCCAATTTAATTGCACGGAATCGAGGAATTGGCCGATCATCGAAGTGGGAAAGCGATATATGGTTCCAAGAGGCGATGGAGTGCTGCTTGTTGGTAGCACGGAAGAAATGGCGGGGTTTGATTGCGCAACGACCCCAAGTGGTCTTGAGGCCCTGTCTGCCTTTGCGAGGACTTTGGCGCCTTGCCTTTCAAATAGGGCACATAATAAATCCTGGGCCGGACTTCGCCCTTGGGCTCCCAGGGGAATCCCTTTTATCGGGAAAATTCCTTGTTTTTCAAATGCTTTTATTAATGCAGGACATTTTCGTTGGGGCCTTCAGTTTTCTCCGGCAGCATCGGAAATTTCAACAGCTCAAATCCTTGGGGAACCACTGGGATGGATTAATTTAGATACATTTGATTCGGTTAATCCTCCACCTTTTGAAGAATCCTTGTTGTTCATGTCCTGAACAAACAGAAATGGAGTTTGGATTATGTGGCGTTTTGGCGTGAATATTTCCAGCATATTTATTGTATTACTCCTCACAAATAACCTGATTTCCGCGGATGCCCTTGCCAGGATGACTGAGGAGAAATTGAAAGCGGCAAGAATCGCAACGATGGAATTTGCAAAAAATCGCAAAGAACAACCAAGGCAAGGCCCTTACCAGGAATACAGGGCAAATCTCCATGTTCACTCAGCTTTTTCCCACGATAGCCGGGGAAAAATCGACGATATTCTGACAGCGGCAAAAAAGGCTGGAACCCAGATTCTCCTTTTTACGGAACACCCTGCAGCACACTACGACTTTTACAAGGATGGGCATCAGGGAATAAGGAATGGAATCCTTATGGTCCCGGGGGCGGAAACGAATGGCATGCTGGTTTATCCAACAGAGAGCGTAAATGTTTCAGGATCGATTGGCACCCTTGAAGCATCCAACCTTGTCAGAAGAAAAGGGGGGCTTACTTTCCTTTCCCATTTGGAGGAAAGAATGAATTTGGATGTACCAGATCTCACAGGAGTCGAGATTTATAATATCCATGCAATTTTTAAAGAGCAAAAAAAACTCATATCGTCCATGAAAAATCCTTTATGGCTGGTGAAAACAGGCGCCTTGATCAACAAGTACCCGCAGGAATCCTACTCAGCACTGCACGATTACCCGTCAAACTATCTAGCCCGGTATGATGAGCTATGCCAAAGAAGGCCCCACACCGGCATTTCGGCGAACGACGCGCACCAGAATATAGGATTAAGAGTCAAGCTAACCGATGGAAACAAAGCGCGAATCGAGGATGCCCTTGGCGAAAAGGTCCTGGAGGTGGACGCGGGAATTCTTGGCGCGCTTTTTCCGATACCCAAAGATGCAAAAGCCGGAACAGAAATTTTCCGTATGCAACTGGATCCCTATGAAAATGCGTTTCGACATGCGGCAACGCACTTGCTAATGAAAGATTTTTCCAGGGAAGCAACTTGGGAGGCCCTGGAAAAAGGAAGGGCTTTTGTCGGCTTTGACTGGATCGCCGATTCCCATGGTTTCGACCTTCATCTCCGGAAAGGCCCAAAAAGGGCCGAATTGGGAGACAAAATGCCTCTCACAAAAGGACTTACTCTAAACGGCGCAGCTCCACTATCCGGCCATTGGAAAATCATCCGAAATGGTAAGGTCCTGCAGGAATCCGATGGACACAGTTTTAGCCTGGAGGTTGATCAACCTGGTGTTTACCGCGCGGAGGTATGGCTGGAGTTTGCCGGAGAAAAGAGGGTATGGATCCTTTCCAACCCCGTCTATGTTTCAAAAGAGTAAATTCATGCCTCGGCTATTTGATGGATTTCCTCGGCAAGCCAGGCCATTCCCAATGCCATGGGGATAAACCGCTCCACTTGTTCGCCTGAATTTGTCAAAACCTCAAGCAAACGCAAAAGTTTCGGCCTTGGAAGGTGAGGTTTGATCTGGTTCACCCACTCCTGGCTGGTGAAAGCGCCAAATTCCGTCACATCATCTTTCGCCAGCAAAGAGGAAAAGACCCGACTGGCCGCACGAAGGAAATCGAGAACTTTGGGCCTTTGGGTTGCACCGGAATCGCCAGCGGATTCCGCAAGGTGAACCAAATCCTCCGCCAGGGTTGGCTCAATCCGGTTTTGTCGCGCCAAAAGCCTTAGGATTTTCTCCATTATGACCCAAAGCTTGGGATCCGAAATGGCCTTTGCACTCGAGATGCTCCCGCCAGACGCCCATTTTGCCCAATTCCATTCGGATAATTTTTTTGTTTCCTCTTCCACCATTCGGTCCATGATGTTTGTTTCCAAAGGACCAAAGGAGATTTGTTGACAACGCGAAAGAACAGTTTGAAGCTGTTTTTCAAGCCTTTCGCCCACCAAAAAAACCACCATTCCTGTCGGC
>CAWUOD010000549.1:0-2808 GCA_963923115.1 uncultured Singulisphaera sp. | reverse complement strand
AATACATTGGCGATCTTGATTTGGTAACGCTCGCTGATCGACCGTATGGTGCGAAGCATTTCCGGCAGACGGGTCCGGGGAACCACCCCGTCCTGGGTGCAATAGCTCGGCGCAAGACGCCCCACCGCGCCAAAGGCCTGCTTGCGGCACTTCCAAAGGAGAAGCCTTTGCGCCTCGGTGTCCGCGCGGCGGATTTCCCGGGCCTTGGCTTTTTTGGCGATCTCTTCAATACGCGATGCCTCCTCGTCGAGACCGGCCTCGATCCCGTCCACTTCCATGATGAGAACGGCTCCCGCATCGAGCGGAAAACCGAATCCGAAGGCTTCCTCGACCGCCCTGAGTATTAGCGAATCGAGCAGTTCCAAAGCCGCTGGGACGATGCCCGCCGCGATGATTCCCGAGATGGCTTCGGTCGCGTCGTCCACGGTTTCAAAAACACCCAGCAGCGTCCGGTATCCATGGGGATTGCGGGTGATGCGAACCCAACTTCGACAAGCCACACCGAAGGTTCCCTCGGAACCGACAGTCACGCCGGGCAGGTCATATCCGGGACTGTCTTCCACCGGGCCTCCCAACATGACGATCTCGCCATCAGGCAAGACCATTTCCACGCCAAGAATGTGGTTGACCGTCACCCCATATTTCAGAGTGTGGGGTCCACCCGAATTGGTCGCGACATTTCCGCCAATGGTGCAAGCGCCTTGGCTGGAAGGATCGGGCGCGAAATGCCAACCGCTTGCCTTGATCTGGTTGGACAGCCAAACATTGACAAGTCCGGGATCGACCACCGCGAAACGGTTACGGGAATCCACCTCCCAAATCCGCTTCATCCGGGCCAACGAGATGACCACTCCGCCACCAATAGGCAGGCACCCCCCGGCAAGGCTTGTTCCCGCGCCCCGGGGAAGAAAAGGAACCTTGGCCTGATGGCAAATTTTGACAATGCGCGAAACCTGGGCTGTGTCGTTTGGAAAGACCACCACCTCGGGCTTGTTGCGCTCGATGGTGAATCCATCGCACTCATAAACGAGCAGTTCGGCATCGTTGGTGATCATTCCGGCGGAGCCAACGACCGCTCGCAGTTGATCGAGGATTTTCTTGTCCATGGGGAAGTTGCCTTGCTGGGGGGGAAGCCCTTTGGGGGGCCGATTCCATCAACCTCAAAAACGAAAAAACCTTGGGAGTTAGTACCTGAGCCCGCTGGAACGCAGATGCACAAAGGGCTTGGGAGCTTGCCCATCGACCTCGGGCCCTCGCTCGCCATCGAGAATGTCGGCGATCAAAAGGTCATGGTCGCCCGCACCCTGAAACCCGGCCGACCGACACAGAAACCAGGCGCATGCCTCATCAATTGTCGCCGCGCCGGCCAGGCCACGGCGGGTATGGCCTGTCCCCTCAAACGGGGTTTCCGAAGGTTTTCCAAACCGGGCCAGGAGATCCTTGCGCCCATCGGGCAGGATGCTCACGGTGAAATCCGCTCCGGTTTCCAAAAGCGAACCGAGCCCGCGCCCCTTGGCCAGGGCGATGCTGAGTCTGGGGGGATCGAAGGAGCACTGCTGGACCCAACTGGCAAGCATGGTCTGGTCCGCGCCCGTTTCGGGATTTCGGGCGGCGACCACGAAAAGCCCGCTGGGGATGCGGCCCAGTGCCCGCCCAACGGCATCCAAATGCTCGGGACCTTTGACGGTTTCTTTATTGTGCTGTTTCATAATGGAATCTTAGTGGTTGACCGGGAAGGGCCAAAGAAAATGACCTTGGCTGGTTGAACAGCAAGTAGGACTCCCTGCAAAACCTACTTTCCCGCAAGACGGAGGCCTAGTGGAAGAGCATCGCCCAAAAGGTTGGCCTGGCGGGTGGTTTCGGAATCGGAGGTATTTTGTCGGGCCTGTTCAAAAGCAGCCTTAAGCCCCTGAGCCGACAATAGGGATTCGATTCGCGAAAGGGAGGCGGCAGGCAAATCGAGGTGGCGGTCCCCCGAGGGTCGGACCATCTCGGTACAAAGAAGGGTCCATTGCCCTTTTTTGCCAGGGTTGGCGGCAAGCGATCCCTCAAGCAGGTCGATCCACGATTCCAAAGTCTGCGTGGGAAGAATGGAGTTGATCGGCCCATGAAGGGGCCTGCGGGTACCCAACCGCGCCAGAGCCCAAAAGGCATAATCAGGCGCTTCGGGGCGACGAATCAACCGTAGCAGCGGCTCCGCCAACGCGGTTTTTGTGGCGACATCAAGCCGTTCCAGGCTTGCCGCCAGGCGCCACATCTCGGCAAGTTCCGCTGTGGGCGGCCTGACCACCGTGCGCCCCTTCACCGGAAGAAGCACAGATCGAAGGCGATTCATGAGGCTTTGTTGTCGGGCCTCATCCAACCCACCGGAAACCCGCCTCCACATGACCCACCAGGCCTGGCCCCCCTCGCGAGGTTTGCCCGCCTGGGGCCCATAAAGGATTTTCCAGAGCGTTTCCATCCGGAAATTGTCCCCCGCCATTCCAAACCCGGGACGCAGGCACCACCCCGCAAGGAGCGCCCATCGTTCGAAGATTTCCGGGCCGGCCTTTCGCCCCTCGGCTCCCTGATGAAGGGTTTCCCAAAGTCTGCGGCAAACACTGACTGGCCAATCCTGCCGACTTTGCCCCAGCGAATCTTCCAGGGCTTTGACGATGGATTTGGCTGTCTCGCGATCGCCCCCGGACAATACATTCGACAAAAGGTCCAGGGCGGGAGTGATTTGCGATTCGTCGATGATGTCGATGGGCCCATTGGAGGCGGCGCCTTCCCCAAAAGAAGGAGCATCGTCTGAGGCGGCAGGACGCA
>CAWUOD010000548.1:0-2810 GCA_963923115.1 uncultured Singulisphaera sp. | reverse complement strand
ACACAAGGAGTATCGTCGGCAGCGTCAGATGTGTATAAGAGACAGCTTCCAGCTTGGTGGCAGGTGGATCGGATGGCACTGGATTAAATTTGCAAAAGATTTTTATTGTTTGATTTTTTGCCATACCAAAAATATTTGGCAGTCTGAAAGGATAAGGTTGATGAGTTCACAAGACGCGGATGACTGGCGGATTTCAGGGCAAGAAAAATATCTGACTGGGGCCACATTCTCTTTTCGGGCCTATAAACCGCCACGGGACGATTGGGATCATGATCATTGTGCATTTTGCTGGTCGAAGTTTTGTGCAGACAAACAAGCGAATTGCATTCAGGAAGGGTTCGCGACCGCAGATGGCAAGTATTGGGTCTGCAGGGAATGCTACGCAGACTTTCGGGAGCGATTTCAATTTGTCACCCAAGAACCGACAAACCATCCCACCCGATTTCCGGCCGGCTGATCGACACAGCACTAAACGACCAGGCAGCCCAGTTTGAGTCCGTCAGCGCTTGCGGCTTGCGGAAGGACAGGATAAAAGGGACATTCTACTTTTCCTGCCAAGGAGCTAATTTTTAATTAAAAGTAGAATGTCCCCTTTTTGGGCCTCACATAACGATCCGCAGCAGCCTACTGTTGAAAAAACCTTGTTGATGGCATGCCTCAGTGCCACACCTCATCAGGAACTTCCCTCAATTGCTTTCTCTTAACTCCAAATTCCTGTTCGCATACCCGCATCGCCATTTCCAGGTCATCCTGCAACCAGTCTTTGTAGGGTCCCGGCGAGTTTTCCTTTTCAAAAACATTGACATAAGTCCCCTCAGGGCGTTGCTCCAACAGAATGCGATACACTCCTGGACGACCTAAGACTACTTGGTGCGACATGATATAACCTTCACTGCATGGCCCCCAAAATTGGGGCTCCTCAACTCTACCAAAGCACAGCCCATCCCTATCACCGCCACCCACCCCCGAGCTCTTGGCGGTGGCGAAGTTGGCGGGGTTCGGTTTTGGAAAAGGGACCTGGTTGATAAAGGTGCAATGGAGCCTGAAATCTTTAATGCCCCCTTTTGCTGGGCTTATTTGGTGGATTCATTTACCAACGGTTCTCTTTCCTTGTCGCAGGGAGTCACATCAACCACTTCAACCGCTTTGCAAATGAAAGACCCTTCCAAGCCCCAAGCTCCTTCGAGGGTTATTTCAAAATCAGCCAGCTCCAATTGTCTTGCTCGAATATTTTTAAAGTGAAGGCCGTAAAGTGCATTTTGATGATTGAAATCAGCAAGTTTCACAAGGTTCACCATATGAAATCGGAGATGCACCAGAACATGATGCCGAAGGACATAGGCGCCATCCGGCCCGGTCTCACTGGTCATTTCAAAAGCGTGAACCATCATCTCCAAGGAGGGTAAATAAACATCCTCCCGAACCGGCCTTCGGTCCATCAGCAACCATAAAACCTCGGCATCGTGAAAGGAGGGCCAATAGCCGAACACGGCTATCAGCTTCTCGGCCCCCTCAATCCCATCCTGACCATCCATCCGTTTCCTTTCCCAACCCCAACAAGGAGTCGTTCAACTCTACCAAAGCCATACTCCTGCAACTTTCCCATCACCGCCAACCCACCCGCAGGCCCTGGCGGTGGCGAAGTTGACGGGGGATTCATGAATCAAACTTGTATGCCTTTCCTTGCCGGTTAAGGCTCTCTCCCAAAATCCTTGCCACCTGACTCGAGCACTCATGAATTGCTTTTCCATCGTTTGCAATGTTCTTTGGGGAGAACATCCAGGTGGAAACATAAAGGCCATGTTCGGTCGGCTGGCAAAATGCATTCGAATACAAGGATTCGACCCTTGCCAGAACCTCCTGCCCGAAATCAGATCTGCTGATATAGAAATTTGCAAAGCACCAGTGGCCTTTGCCATTCCTTAAATCATGGGGGCTGGCCAGGGAATCTTCGTTCAGGATGGCCGCGTAGGTGGGCTTGATGGAATCACAGGCTTTTACGAAATGGTCGTGTAACCGACGGGCAAGTTTGTTGCGATCATGTTCATACCCGGGCGTGCTAAACACCCAACCCTCGCTTACTACAGAAACGGGATTAGGTTCGTCCGGCGGGGCATCCTTGGAAACGCCAGCAAAGGTAATAATGTCCGGCACTTTTTTACTGGTCCCAATGGCATTCCACATGCCGACCGTCACGACACGGAAACCTTCCCGGTGAAATTCCTCCCACAAACCCTGCTCATTAATGGTTTTTTCTACGGTAGCTTCGCTGTAGACAGAAGTCATTCGACTTCCTTTTCCCTCCCCGATCTGGGCGACAATTATCTCACCCGACAGCAAACCACCCTGCCCTAGGAAGTAGCGCACAACTTCCCGCAAGGCATCCTCACAAGACCTCTGGTGGAAATAGAAATCAAATTGAACCAATTCCCCGACAGGCCGTTTCATTTGGGAATTCCTGACCCAAGGGGAGTCTGAAACCAGTTTTGATGGCCACTAGGCAAAACCTCAAAAATGGGTCATTCAACTGTACCAAAACCATGGGTTGGCCATCTCCACCCATCACTGCCACCCACCCCCGGGGGCCTGGCGGTGGCGAAGTTGGCGGAGTTTGGAATTTGGGGCAAGGGCAAAACAAGCGGATCCTGGTTTTGGCTAGGCCATGGTAAATTTGAATGGCTCCCCTTTTGGGGCTTACCTTTATTTCGACAGATGAATCCTCGGCAAAAAGCATATGGAAGCAGTTACATTTGAGGGTCGACTTCGTGCGGGAAAAGCTAATAACCACATCTATTCCAGGAATGGAATGG
>CAWUOD010000547.1:0-2818 GCA_963923115.1 uncultured Singulisphaera sp. | reverse complement strand
CAGATGTGTATAAGAGACAGATCATGACACAACCATCCCAATCCCCATGCAAGTCCCCATTTGAACCCAATGAACGCCTGAGGCACCTAATCGGCCTTCATTTCCACCCGGAATGGGGCAGCGCTTATTGGCTTAATCGTCAGGAAAAAATGGGGTGGAATGTCCCGGATCGTATTCGATGCATGGATGATCTTTGGAAATTGGGCCCTATGCCCCATGAGGACTTAAGGACCCATCCCGCCAAATCATTTATTCCAAAAGCATTCCATGATCAACTTACCCACTTTATTGTTGGCGAAACGGCAGGAACCAGCGGAAAGCCCTCGGTTACCGCCTTTCGAAGGGATGAATTCCAGGAAGCATTCATTTCCCCTTTTTTGAAGGTGGTAGAAATAACAGGTTTTCCAAAGAAGGAAACCTGGTTGTGGGTGGGACCAACCGGCCCTCACATCATTGGCAAGGTTGTGCGCGAATTGGCAAAACAAACCGATTGCATGGATCCTTTCAGTATCGATTTTGATCCCCGTTGGGCAAAAACCCTCACAAATGGATCGATTGCCCGCCAAAGGTATTTGGACCATGTAACCCGCCAAACCATGACTGTTTTGGAGAGAGAAGATATAGGTATTTTATTCATTACCCCCCCCGCACTTAATGCCCTGACCCCAAAGCTAACCCACAAACAGCGTGGGCAAATTCGGGGAATTCATTACGGGGGAATGAGCCTTACGCCGGATATGGTAAACGAATTTCGGTCTGCATTCCCAGGTGCGGTGCATCTGGCGGGTTATGGAAATACTCTTTTTGGAGTGGCAATGGAAATAGTCGACGAAAATCGGGTCCACATGGATTACTTTCCTATGGGCGAACGCGTTGTTTTCCAAACGGTTCATTGCACGAACCCAAATGCCCCACCAACTTCATGGCCTCCACAAGCCACAAAATCCAATGAACCTGGAAGGGTCCTTTTTCATCGTTTGGATGAAAGTTGCCTTCTGGTGGGAATGCTGGAACGGGATCAGGCAATTCTTATTCCCCCAACACCCAGGGCCATCGCCCTTGGAGCGAGGACTTGCGGATTGCGAAATCCCCGCCCGCTTGAATCCATGACAGAAAATATTCAACTTGGAATTTATTAATCAAGGAGCGTTTATGGCAGCAATGCCCACTTTATCCATTGCATACACACCCGATAGCGATGATGCTTTCTATTACGATGCCCTGGAAACCGGAAAGTTATCCTTTCCTTGTTTCAAACCAGCATTCCATCGGCGATCCATGATCGATCTCAATCGGGCTGCTCTTGAAACCAAATACGATGTAACCGCTATTTCCTCAGTTATTTATCCTCAAATTGCCAGGAATTATGCAATTCTTAGTGTTGGAACCAGCGTGGGGCGCGGGTATGGCCCGGTGCTAGTAACCAAAAATCCGGATATCCGCACCGATCTTGCCGGATGCAAGGTTGGGGTGCCAGGGATTCCAACCACCGGATGGTTTCTTCTTCAGAGTTTTTTCCCAAAGGCCATTCCCATTGAACTCCCCTTCGATGGGATAGCCGAAATGGTTGCCGATGAAACTCTGGACGCCGGGGTTATGATCCATGAAGAACTCCTTTATTATCCCCAAATGGGATTGGGATGCCTGATGGACCTGGGTGCGGAGTGGTGCTCCCGACAGGGGCTCCCATTGCCGGTTGGCCTAAATGTTATCCGAAGGGGCCTGGGCAAACAGGAAATGGAACGCATTTGCCAAACCCTTCGCCAAAGCCTCGAGTGGGGATTCGCCAATAGGGAAGAAGTCCTGGGCAGGGTAAGCCGGATGGGGCGTGGAACCGAAGGCCAATGCACAAGGCAGTTTGTTTCCATGTTTGCAAATTCGGATTCCCAAATGCTTCCCTCTGATGTCCGCTCCGCCTTACGGGTCCTATTTTGTCAACTTTCAGATCTTGGTTTTGCTGATATGGTCCCCCAAATGGACATCATCGAGGGACAACCAATGGCTAACAGTCCCCCGCATAGCATAAAGACCCTGGCGAGTGCTTAAAAAATGAATCCAACAGACAAGCTCCTGGCAAAAAAAAGAGAATTTCTCGTTCCTTGCGTGTATCACTTTTACAAAAACCCACCGGTTTTGGTACGAGGCGATGGCGCCTACCTGTTTGATTCGGCGGGACGCCAATACCTCGACTGCTTCAGTGGCGTGACGGTAATGAGTGCGGGGCATTCCAATCCCGAAATCCTGGCGGCCGCAATCGATCAATTGCGTCAACTCCAGCACACCACCACCATTTATTTGACCGAACCGATGCTGGAACTTGCTGAACGAATTGCCGAGCTTGCCCCCGGAGCACTCAAACGAACTTTTTTTTGCGCCAGCGGGAGCGAAGCCAACGAAGGAGCCTTGTTGTTGGCAACCCTCGCAACGGGTCGAAATCAGGTGCTTTATCTTAAAAATGGCTTACATGGACGGACCAAATGGTCCATGAGCGTTAATGGCCTTGATATGTGGCGAACTGATCCGGAACCCATGGTAAGTTGCCTTCAAGTACCAGGCCCTGGAAATCCGGACAGCCTGAATCAGATCGAAAACCATTTGAAAAAAAAGGATGTGGCAGCCCTCATCGCCGAACCTGTCCAGGGAAATGGAGGAATAATTGTTCCGCCAAATGACTATTGGCCATCCCTGCGACAATTGTGCTCACGATATGGAACAATTCTGATTGCTGACGAAATTCAAACCGCCTGGAATCGAACCGGAAAGTGGTTTGCGACAGAACATTGGAATGTTATTCCGGACATTGTAACGGTAGCAAAAG
>CAWUOD010000546.1:0-2826 GCA_963923115.1 uncultured Singulisphaera sp. | reverse complement strand
CTACACAAGGAGTATCGTCGGCAGCGTCAGATGTGTATAAGAGACAGTTTCGAGCAGGGCGGGATCGAGCTCCTTCGAATTGTCGATGATGGGCAGGGAATTGAGGCGGACGAAATCGAGTTGGCCCTAACCTCACATGCGACATCAAAGCTATCCAAAAGCGAAGACCTCGAGCGTATAGACACCCTTGGATTCAGGGGAGAGGCCCTTGCCAGTATTGCGAGTGTCTCCAGGACCATTCTTCAGTCCCGGGCCAGGGGGCGCGACCTTGGGGCTCAGGCGACTTGTGATGGGGGAATTCTCGGGCCGATTACTCCATGGACCGGCCCACAGGGCACCCGAATTGAGGTGAGAAACCTCTTTCACAACACTCCCGCAAGACGCAAATTTCTCAAGGCCCAATCGGCTGAAACCACCTACCTCATGGAGACGATGCAAAAGCTGATGCTGGCGCTTTGCCGGTTGGGAGGCCGGGCTCCGCATCTTGTGGTGCGAAACCAGGGAAAGGTGACTCTGGAATGCCCGGCTGGAGCCAGTCTTAAGGAGCGTGCCGAAATCCTCTGGGGTGTCGAGGTGGCTTCCGACCTTTTGGAGTTGGAATCGAAAGCGGCGGGAATGCGCCTTTTTGGTGTTGTTGGAAACAACCGGATTGACCGGGCCACCACCAAATTCCAATACTTTCTCGTCAATGGCCGGTGCATTCGGGATAAAAGCCTTAGCCACGCTCTTATGGAGGCCTATCGTGGCCTGATCATGGTCGGACGATTTCCGATCGGGATTCTGGCCCTGGAAATCGATCCGGCACAGGTGGATGTCAATGTCCACCCAGCCAAGGCGGAAGTTCGTTTTCGCGATTCGCAGGCGGTTCATCATCTTGTTTTCAAGGCCGTCCGGGAACGCCTCCGACGCGAAAACATACACCCAACCCTGACAATGGACAGCCCGGTGCCAGGGGTTTCCATGATGTCTCCCACAACCCAATTTGGGTTGGGGGCCGCTGCTTTTGCCCCAGTCGATTTTTCTCTCGATAATCGGTGGTCGTCACCTAATGGCGAAAAACCATCCCTCATTCCCCAATCGCCAGGAATTGCAAAAACCGAGCCGCCTTTTTCGTTGGAGCCATCGCTTTCCCCGGCACCCCGTTTTGATTTTCCGGTGGCACCCCCAAAGCAAGCCAGTAACGATTCGATTCCAAAAACCACAAATTCTGTATCCGCCCCTGTTCCAGCTTATGTCCCGGTTACTCCACTTGGGGAATGGAACAATCCAAAAGCCAACTTGGCCTCGCAAGGTCCCGGTTTGCCCGAGCCATCCGTGACTGGGAGCGAGGATTCAAAAAAACAGATTGCAGGTTTCCTGGGTTCCCAGACTGGTCCAATCCAGTCCGGATCGGCCTTGCCTTCTGACCTGTTCGCCTCGCAGGATGCGTCCGGCCGGTTTGTTCAGGTTTTTGATTCCTATCTGATAGTTGAAACCGATAAGGGTGTGATGGTCATCGACCAGCATGCCCTTCATGAGAGGATTCTTTACGATCAGCTCAAAAAGAAGTTGGAGTCGGGTACTTTGCCGATGCAAAGGCTTCTGTTGCCGGAGGTGGTGGATTTTCCCACGGGACAGGCGCAGACAATCCTTGACCAAAAAACCTCCTGGGAAAAGCTTGGCTTTGAGATTGAATCGTATGGCGGTGGGGCCATAGCGATTGGCGGGTTTCCTGTGGTTTTGTCGGGCCGTTCTCCAGGCAAGGTTTTCAGAAACCTTGCCGAGAAACTCCTTCAAAACGACCTGTTTCCAACCAGGGAAGAGATGCTCCACGCCCTGATGGCGCTTTTGGCCTGTCACAGCGCAGTCAGGGCAAACGAGCGTTTGACCCCGCTTCAAATGGAGGCCCTGCTTGAGCAGAGGCAACTGGCCCTCGACCCCAACCATTGCCCCCATGGTCGTCCCACCGCGCTATTGCTTTCGCGCCAGGATTTGGAGAAACAATTTGGGCGAATTTGACCCGCGCAAACCGGGTCGGGAAAACCCATCCGAAATAACCTGATCCCGTATGTTAAGGGGTTTCGAAAATGGCTCGCTGGCGGGAAGCCGACGATATCCCTCAAAACGGAATGTTAAGGCTACAGTGGGCTCTCAAATCGGTAAATCCCCAAACTCTACCCGAATTTTTTGGCCTGGCTGCTTTGCAAATGCGCCGGGATTTGATTGATCTGGCCCGAGCCCTTTCCTTGCCACACAGGTTCGGGACAAAATACCAAACGGATTCGCCGGGTTGCCGACAGGAATCCTGCCCGGGATCCAGGAGAAACAAGGGTTCGGCAATCGGGCGGAAATGCATTCCTGTTCGTCGGGGGAACCCGGGTCCCTTGAAGTTGGGATCCATTTTCATGAGCTGCTGTTGGCACTTCCCTATGAGCAACGACAAGTTGCGGACATGATTTTTTATCAGCATATGTTGGTTGATGAAATCTCAATTGCTCTTCAGGGGTCCCAAAAAACAATCAGGCGAAGATGGCGGGCCCTGAGGTTGTCCCTCGCAATATCCCTTCGGGGGCTCAATTTGAGCTGAAATTCCCGTGGGGAAAAGATGGTGACAGATCCTGGGATCCGTTGGGGTTGCGGTTCATGAATTCCGTGGAAATTCTGGAGGAACATTCCCTCGAATCGGAGGGAAATTTGCAAAAAGGACGCCTGTTGGCCCCTGGGAGATTTGCGGGAATTATGTCAACACTTTGGGATCTTTTAAAAACATAATATGTCTTTTGAATGGCTATGGATGAATCTGTCTCTTATACACATCTGACGCTGCCGACGATACTCCTTGTGTAG
>CAWUOD010000545.1:0-2828 GCA_963923115.1 uncultured Singulisphaera sp. | reverse complement strand
GCTTTTGCCCTGCTCTCTTGTACCAAAGTCTGACAGGCGAAGGGTATCAAAAAAACGAAATTGTCAAACGATCCATGACAGGGCTCAAAAGCCGAACCGTTTTACCCTACATTTCCCCGGATTTCCCTGGAGGGCATTCCCTCAAACCCTGCAAACCCATTGGTTCCTGGACTTTTCCACAATGGAGGATCATAAAACAGTTGCTAAGTGCATCTTGAGAGGCAAATGGACCCGAATTGTCAAAGGAGTGGATGACCATGGAAAAAAGATGGCCCGGTAACACAAAAAGCCTTGCCATGTTATGCGGAGTGCTGGTGGGGATTGGCCTGAATCTCCCGTCGGGATTTACCCAGGAACCAACCGACAAGAAAACCGTAGAGTCTCCCCAACCCTACACCCTAACCATTTCGGGAAAGGTCGATCCTGCCATGGCTCCGGTGGCGGGGCAGATGACGACGCTCTTCTACCAATCCTATCCCCGACTTGTGGAGCGATTTGGAAACCCCAAAAAACCAGCTCCCACCCAAATCGAATTGATCTTTGCTCGGGACATAAGGGTTCCCGCTTATTGCAGCGGCTCGAAGATCACGGTAAGTGTTGATTGGCTTACCAAGCATCCTGAAGATGTTGGACTCCTTACTCATGAGCTAACGCATGCGGTCCAGGCGTATCCCCGATCCGGGCCGGGATGGTTCACGGAGGGTTTGGCCGATTATGCGCGCCATTTGTATGGGCCCAGGGAACAACCCAACTGGGCCCTGCCCGCAAAGTTGACGGCAAAGCAAAGCTATAAAAACAGCTACCGAATCACGGGTAAATTTTTGCTTTGGCTCGACGAAAAACACCCCGGCGTTGTCGACAAACTCCATCGCAAAATGCAGGACCGGGAATTTGTTATCGAGGATTTCAAAACCCTGACGGGCAAAACCGTCGATGAGCTTTGGGAGGAGTGCGTGGGGAAATAAAATAATAAACCAGGGAGTAAAAGGGGACAAAGCTTTTTTATATATAATTTAGTCATTTATTCCTTACCGCCCGGGCAAAAACCTCCTCCAGGGAAATCACGGGAATCCCCTTCTCCTTGAGCCGTTCCATCAATAGCGCCATTCCCTCAGGCGTTGCGCCCGTTCCTGTTCCATGCTCGATGTGATAAATCTCCTTTGGGGAGTCGAGAATCTGTTCCCGGACTCCGGCATGAGCCAGGCGGTAAAGAAATTCCGTGTCGAGATTGAGCGAAAAGACAGGCTCCTCGCTGTGGCCTCCCACACGGAAAAAATCGTCCCGGGAAACAAGAGTGAAATCGCCACAGTTGTTCATGTGCACCGGTTTGGGCATGGGAGGCGGCACAATTTGTTTTGACTGCCTGTCAAGATGCCCCTTCGATCTGGCGCGGAGATATTTGGCAAAGTTTTCTTTATTAAAAAAAGATCTCCATAGCATTAATTTTGGAAACCAGGGGGTTTTATCGGTCGGCGTCCAAAATCCGGCCAGCAAGGCGAAATTGAGAACACGACCATCCTCTTCGGTTTGGGTTTCGCGATACCCGACGGGGTCGGGGTGAAGCGTGATCCTTGCCCAATCCCGCCCCCGTCTGGGAACAAAAAGGCGAAATTGCCTGCGCCCGGGGATCACAATTCGGGCCAAAAGGCCAAACGAATCATCTCCGATTCCAACCCGCCAAGGGAGCATTCCGGTCCCGGGCCCTGGACCCAAATCGAGCCAAAGCCAGCCCCCCTTGCTTCCAGGAGGAAAAGGAAGTTCCAGTTGGGAGTTTTGGGCTCCCCAGCGAAACACCGATCCGGACGGGGAAATTTCCACCGGATGCCAATCCCCACGAAACACGACGCCTTCCATCACATCCCGGGGTTCGTTCAAAGGCATTGTTTCCGATTGCAACCAGTTGTCCAGCGCGCCCACACCGGGGGTGATGGCGAAAAGTGACCAGGGAAGAATGATCGGGTTGCTTCGGGTCGGGATCGATCCCGTCGCATGAAAGCGGATTGCCGCGATCCGCTTCGATGGTTTATGTTTCAGGAAAATTCGGGTTCGTTCGGAGATGGCGACTTTTCCCTTGCGCTCGATTTCCTTGCCACAAAGGATTTCCATTTGAAGTTCCGCGGGCGCATCACCCGCCCCGGGTCCCGGCCCAACCTCAAGGGCAATCCCATTGTCAAGCGCATCGGCATCGACTTCGATAAAGGATTGGGGGGAAGAAAGGAGATGGGGTTTGGGCCCCAGCAACATGGTGAAATTTTTCCCCAGGCGAACCCCATCGGCTTGGACAATTTCGGGTTGTATCCGTTGTCCCTCGGGGGTGACGGGGTAAGTCCCCACCAGTCCGTTATGTCTGATTTGGTGCGTTTGGGCCCAGGCAAGCACCGCCTCAGGGCCTTCATCCACCGGGACATCCCGGTCAATATCGAGGCGATCGGTCCGGTAATAGACCCCCATTTCCCTGGGGATATCGGCCAAAAAATCCGCCATCGGCTTGGAGAGAAGGATGTCGATATTGGTGAAAAGAAAATAACGCCCCCCAGCGACCTTGGCCCCGGCGTTTTTGGCAATCATCTGAAAAAGAGGGAGTTTGTCGCTGTTGGGAAGGGCGTTGTGGATTTCCGATGGAACAATTTCCAACCGGACGGAAAGGGGATTTTTGGGTCCTGGCAACCTGAGAACTTCCGCCAACCCGGGACGATCCGCCGGAGGATTCCATTCGACCAGGACCATTTCCCAACGGGCTTTCAGCCGTTTGGCGTGGAAGGCCAGATTATCAATCATCGCCTGAAGGCGCTTGAGGGGTTGGTCCCCATGGTCATCATTGCGCGAAG